>NZ_JAULSE010000006.1:0-274244 GCF_030518245.1 Rhizobium sp. CBN3 | reverse complement strand
GAAGCAACATGGCGCAAGGCCGGTGAATTGCTCGACGCATTCTCGCCGGCCGAATGCGCCAACTATCTCACAAACTCAGGCTATGCTTCCGTATGAAAACAGCATGCTCTAGAGTCGGGAAGCGACCTTTGTGTTTGGCAGCAAAGCCGACCCCACACTCCGTCATCCCAGGGCTTGACCTGGCTTGACCCTGGGATCCACAGCCAAGCAATCGGCTTCAATTGTTTCCCTGCAGTTGGATGCCATCAGCTCTTCAGGGTCAAGCCCTGGGATGACGGAGGAGAGGTGGTGCCGAGACGCATAAGCCTTGCCGGCGCAATGAGGCTGGCTCGCAACGGAGACGAAGCGGCGGCGATGGACGACGGCAACGCGAGGCCTCACAGGCCGTACTGCCGTGTGTTTGGCGGGAACGCCCACCACACACTCCTTCAGCCTCAAGCTTCCATCGAATAACCGGCGCCGCGGACGGTGCGGATGACGTCCTGCATGTTGGAGAAGTTCAGCGCCTTGCGCAGGCGGCCGACATGGACGTCAACGGTGCGTTCGTCGACATAGATGTCGTGGCCCCAGACGCCGTCCAGAAGCTGCGAGCGGGAAAAGACCCGGCCCGGCGACGACATCAGGAATTCTAACAGGCGGAATTCGGTCGGGCCGAGGCGGACTTCGCGGCTCTTGCGGTGGACGCGATGGGTTTCCCGGTCGAGCTCGATATCGCCGCATTTCAGCACCGTCGACAGCACCTCGGGACGGGCGCGGCGCAGCATCGCCTTGACGCGGGCGACGAGTTCCGGGGTCGAGAACGGCTTAACGACATAATCGTCGGCGCCGGTGGACAGTCCACGCACCCGCTCGCTCTCCTCGCCGCGCGCCGTCAGCATGATGATCGGCAGCCGCTCGGTCTCCGGCCGCATGCGCAGGCGCCGGCAGAGTTCGATGCCGGAGACGCCGGGCAGCATCCAGTCGAGGATGAGAAGGTCGGGCGTGCGCTCCTGAAGCCTGATTTCGGCCTCGTCGCCGCGCAGGATGGTATCGACCTCAAAACCTTCCGCTTCGAGATTATAGCGAAGAAGCACGCTGAGGGCTTCCTCGTCTTCAACAACTGCGACTCTCGGGATCATGCGTGTCCGTCTCCTCGCGCACAAGCCTTAAACCGGGACGATTTAAGCAGGCGTCCTGCGCAAATTCCAAAAATTGGCTGCGACCTCTTTGCGCGCCCCGAACGGGCGCGCACGCAAGTGGCTGGTCCGGGCGGCCGGCCCGGGCGGCTCGTTCGGAACGATTATTCCGTCGCGGCGCCGACGGTGTTGGCGCTGTCGTCCTTCGGACGATCGCCTTCCGGCTGGGCGCCCGTCGCCATGTAGTAGATCGTCTCGGCGATGTTGGTGGCGTGATCGCCGATGCGCTCGATGTTCTTGGCGCAGAAGAGCAGATGCGTGCAGCTCGTGATGTTGCGCGGATCTTCCATCATGTAGGTCAAGAGCTCGCGGAATAGCGAGGTGTACATCGCGTCGATCTCGTTGTCGCGCTCGCGGATGGCGGTCGCCTTGTCGGCGGCGCGTGTCGTATAGACGTCGAGCACTTCCTTGAGCTGGACGAGCGCCAGCTCGGAGAGGTGCTCGAGACCGCGGGCGAGCTTGCGGGGCACGCCGGTGCTCTGCACGGCGATGACGCGCTTGGCAGTGTTCTTGCCGAGGTCGCCGACGCGTTCAAGATCGGCGGCGATGCGGATCGAACCCATGATTTCGCGCAGGTCCGCGGCCATCGGCTGACGGCGGGCGATGGTGACGATCGCCTTGTCACCGATCTCGCGCTCGGTGTGATCGAGGATCACATCGTCGGAAATGACCTTCTGCGCCAGCGCCGTGTCGCCGTTGACCAGCGCCCGGACGGATTCGGCGACCATCTGTTCGGCCAGACCGCCCATTTCGGAAATCCGCCTGGAGAGGAACTTCAGATCATCATCATAGGCGGAATAGATATGTGTCGATGCCATGGGGCTTTGTCCTCGAATAACGGAAAGCTTCGTGTCGCCGCAATCAGCCGAAGCGACCCATGATGTAGTCCTGGGTGCGCGGATCGTCGGGGTTGGTGAACATCTTGTCGGTGTCGTTCTCCTCGACGAGGTTGCCGAGATGGAACATGGCGGTACGCTGCGAGACGCGCGCGGCCTGCTGCATCGAGTGGGTGACGATGACGATCGTGTAGTTTTCGCGCAGCTCGTGGATCAGCTCCTCGACCTTGGCGGTGGCGATCGGGTCGAGCGCCGAGCAGGGCTCGTCCATCAGGATGACTTCCGGGCTGACGGCAACGGCGCGGGCAATGCACAGGCGCTGCTGCTGACCGCCGGAGAGGCCGGTGCCGGATTCATGCACGCGGTCCTTGACCTCGTTCCAGAGGCCGGCGCGCTGCAGGCTGCTCTCGACGATCTGGTCGAGATCGGCCTTCGACTTTGCGAGCCCGTGGATGCGGGGGCCGTAGGAAACGTTTTCGTAGATCGACTTCGGGAACGGGTTCGGCTTCTGGAAAACCATGCCGACGCGGGCGCGAAGTTCGACGACGTCGATATCCGGATCATAGATATCGTCGCTGTCGAGCGTGATCTTGCCGGTAACGCGGCACCCCTCGATCGTGTCGTTCATGCGGTTGAGGCTTCGCAGGAAGGTCGACTTACCGCAGCCCGAGGGGCCGATCAGGGCGGTTACGGTGTTTTCGCGGATGTTCAGGTTCACGTCGAAAAGCGCGCGCTTCTCGCCGTAATATACGGAGACATCCTGTCCGATCATTTTATACGGGACGTTGCTCATCTTCTGATCCAGCGCCTTTTCAACTGCAGCTTCCGTCAGCATGTTCATGATGTTTAACTCCGTTTACCAGCGGCGCTCGAAGCGACGACGCAAGAGGATGGCGCCCATGTTCATGACAACCAGGAACAGGAGCAGGACGATGATGGCACCCGAAGTACGCTCCACGAAGGCACGTTCGGCCTCGTTCGCCCACATATAGACCTGCACGGGCAAGGCCGTCGAGGGCTCGAGCGGTGTCGCAGGCGCATTGGCGACGAAGGCGACCATGCCGATCAGGAGCAGCGGCGCGGTTTCGCCGAGCGCGTGCGCCAGGCCGATGATCGTGCCGGTGAGGATGCCGGGCATGGCAAGCGGCAGGACATGGTGGAACACCATCTGCATCTTCGAGGCGCCGAGGCCGAGCGCTGCGGCGCGGATCGAAGGCGGCACGGCGCGCAGAGCCGCGCGGGTGGCGATAATGATCGTCGGCAGGGTCATCAGCGTCAGCACCAGGCCGCCGACCAGAGAGGCCGAGCGCGGCAGGCCGATGAAGTTGATGAAGACGGAAAGGCCGAGCAGACCGTAGACGATCGACGGGACGGCGGCGAGGTTGTTGATGTTGACCTCGATCAGGTCCGTCAGCCTGTTCTTCGGCGCAAACTCCTCGAGATAGATCGAGGCGGCGACGCCGATCGGCAGAGACAGAACCAGCACGATCAGCATCAGGTAAAGCGAACCGATGAGGGCGACGCCGAGGCCTGCGGCCTCCGGACGGCTGGAATTGCCGTTGACGAAGAGGCCGCTGTTGAACTGCTTGGTCAGAGCGCCGCTCGCCTTCAGCTCGTTCATCCAGTTGACCTGCTTGTCGTTGACCTTGCGGTTCTTCTCATCGACCGTCAGATCGATCTGGCCCTTGTTGGCGCTGTCGACATTGGCGTCGGCGAGTACCGAGACATTGACCGTCTTGCCGATGATCGACGGGTCGGCGACGACCATGTCGCGCAGCTGGATCGGCGCGCTCTTGGAGAGCATAGCGGTTGCATCGCGCACATCCGGACGGCTTGATGCATTGATGTTCAACTGCTTGACGATCGCGTCGCGCAGCAGAACCGGATAGTTGGCGGCGATCAGCACCGAAGGATCGGTCGCCCGCTTGCCGTTCGGATCGATCGTCTTTTCGGCGAATTCGATCGGCAAGGTGATCGTCGTCTGCTGGAAGGCGGTGTAGCCCTTGCCGATCACCGTCCACAGCAGGACGAAGAGGAAGATCAGGCCGAAGGCGATGGCGGCAATGCCGTAGGCCTGGAACCGGCGCTCGGCGGCATAGCGGCGCTTGATGCCGATATCACGGCGGGCAGGCGCCTTGGAAACGGTAACACCGACGGCGGGAGAAACAATATTCGTCATTCGTACTGCTCCCGATATTTGCGCACGATGTAGAGCGCATAGATGTTGAGGCAAAGCGTGATGCAGAACAGCGTGATGCCAAGGGCGAAGGCGACCAGCGTCTGCGGCGAGGTGAACTCAAGGTCGCCCGTCAGCTGGTTGACGATCTTGACGGTCACCGTGGTCATCGGCTCGAAAGGGTTGATCTGAATGCGCGCGGCAACACCGGCGGCCAGCACGACGATCATGGTTTCGCCGATGGCACGCGAGGCGGTCATCAGCAGCGCGCCGACGATGCCGGGAAGCGCTGCCGGCAGGACCACCTTCTTGATGGTTTCGGAGCGTGTGGCCCCGAGACCGAGCGAACCGTCGCGCAGCGCCCGCGGCACGGCGGTGATGATGTCGTCCGACAGCGAGGAAACGTAGGGGATCAGCATGATGCCCATGACGATACCGGCGGTCAGAACGCTCTGCGCCTGGATGAAGTTGGTGTAGTTGCCGGAGAGCAGGCCGCTGATCTGCGCCGAGAAATCGCGCAGGAAGGGGCCGACGGTGACGAGCGCGAAGAAGCCGTAAACGATCGTCGGAATGCCAGCGAGCACTTCGAGCAGCGGCTTGGAGATGCCGCGCAGCTTCAGCGAAGCGTATTCGGCCATATAGATGGCGGCGAAGAGGCCGACCGGAACGGCGACCAGCATTGCCACAAGGCCGATATAAAGCGTGCCGAGCAGGAGCGGGATCAGGCCGAACTGGCCGAAGGACGAGCTGCCGGCGCCGGCAAAACGCGGATCCCAGACGGTGCCAAAGAAGAAGTCGCCGGCGGGAACGGCGGCAAAGAAGCGGGCGGCTTCCGACAGCATGGAGAGCACGATGCCGATCGTCGTCAGGATGGCGATTGAAGAGGCAAGCAGCAGGCCCCAGAGCATGACGCGCTCGACGCGGTTGCGGGCGCGGAAGCGCGGAGCGATGGCGCGCAGCGCATAAAAGGCGCCGGCAACGGCGAGAATGAAGACGATCGCGGTCATGGCGAGGCGGCTCGTCATGCTCATGGAATTGAGCCTCTTGGCGGCCTCGACCATGTAAGGCTGCGGCTGGCCGGCGAGCGGCACGCCCTTCTCGCTGAGCTTGGCCTGCAGGGCAGCCGGATCGTTTGCCACCGCGGCAGCTTCGTCCGATGTCAACATCGTCAGGCCGCGCGCGACCGTCGCCACCATCGAATAGCTCAGATCCTGTTCGACTGCGGCCTGAGCCTTGACGTCGGCAGGGAAAGTGCTGCGAACCGAGGACTGGATGATGCCGGGACTGACGGAGAGCCAGACGCAGAGGACGATGAGGGCGGGAAGAACCGCCCAGATCGCGGCATAGGCGCCGTAGTAGGCCGGCCGGGAATGCAGTGCGGAGGACCTGCCTCCAGCAAGGGCTGCGGCACGGCCGCGCGCGACCAGATAGGCGGCGGCGCCGATCACCACAAGGCACAGAAGTATGACGGATGTGCTCATTCGTTACGTCCCCAGGCCCGTGGCCCCCAAAAAGCGCGGCGGCTTCATCAGCCTGCCTTCGGCTTCCAATCATGGAGAAGGAATTCAACCCTGCAGCGGAAAGACCGGCACGCAGGGACATAAACGATGCCGGCGCGGGCTTTAAAGCTCCGCGCCGGCAAAGTCATTACATTGATTTACCGGCTTCGACGTCCTTGCGGATCGCGTCACGCTCGGCATCGGGAGCGGCAACGAGGCCGTATTCAGCCAGCGGGCCGTCGGGGCCGATCATCTGGTCGGATACGAAGAAGTTGACATATTCCTTCAGGCCCGGAACGGCGCCGAGATGTGCCTTCTTGACATAGAAGAACAGCGGACGGGAAACCGGATAGGTGCCGTTGGCAATGGTTTCGGTCGACGGAACGATACCGTTGACGCTGGCGACCTTGAGCTTGTCGGCGTTGTTTTCATAGAAGGAAAGGCCGAATACGCCGACGCCGGTCTTGTTGGCGGCGATGCGTGCGAGGGTTTCCGGATAGTCGCCGTCGATGTCGACTGCAGCGCCGTCCTTGCGAACTGCGACGCAAGCCTTGCCCTGGGCAGCCTTGTCGGAGATTTCCTTGGCGATGACGTCGAGAGCGCCCGAAGCCTTGCAGCCGGCGGCAAGAACGTTCTGTTCGAAGACTTCGCGCGTGCCGTGCTTTTCGCCCGGGATGTAAGCAGCGATATCAACAGCCGGAAGCTTCGGGTTGACGTCCGACCACTTCTTGTAGGGGTTGGCAACGAGCTTGCCGTCGACCACGACCTGAGCAGCGAGGGCCTTGTAGATGTCGGCCGGAACGTAAGCGACATCGGGGTTGGACGAGTCGGTTGCGAAGACGATGCCGTCATAACCGATCTTGACTTCCTGGATGTCGGTCACGCCGGCGGCCTTGCAGGCTTCGGCCTCGTTCTTGTTGATCGGACGCGAAGCATTGGCGATGTCGATGGTGTCTTCACCCACGCCCTTGCAGAATTCCTTCAGACCAGCGCCCGTGCCGCCGGATTCGACGACCGGGGTCTTGAAGTTGGTGAAGGTCTCGCCGAAGGACTCGGCAACGATCTTGGCGTAAGGCAGGACGGTGGACGAACCAGCGATCTGGATCTGGTCGCGAGCGACGGCTGCGCCAGCGAAAGCAGCAGTTGCAGCGAGCGCGGCAACGGTGAGCTTGAAGGTGTTCATTAGAAATCTCCCGCATTGGGCTTGTGTGAGTGCGGCCTATAGAGAGGCCCTCGCATGCCTTTTTTCATCGGCGGGACTCTCTTAACGCTGTAAGCACCGTCCTTTTATGTCAAATCGGTGAAACATTTGTGACAGCTTATATGATTGTTTTTTAATCATAAATTTTATTGAATCCGCCTGAACATGTCGGCTGATGGCAAAGTTTGGATCGGCTCTCGACCTGGCATTGTAAAATTGATCGCGCACGGCCCTTCGGTTGCTGGATGCCTCCTGGCCTTTCCCGCCTGCGTTCTTTCATTCAGGTCCGCCCGTGGGATTTGCCCCTCATCCGCCTGCCGGCACCTTCTCCCCGCACGCGGGACGAAGGGGGCGTGCCGCGACCTCTCAGTTCCTCGCAGGCCTCTCATAGGGCATGTCCCCTCGCCCCGTCATTACGGGGAGAGGGTTAGGGTGAGGGGCAAATCGCACGGCACGCCATCGCTAATTGCCCACAGCCGGAAAGAACCGCAGATCCGTTGCCTCGACGCGTGCCGCCAGCCGCCCGTCGCAGATTGCAACGATCGTCTCCAGCACGGAGGGCAGCGCGCTCAGCACGTCTACATTCCAGAAACGGACCACCGACCAGCCATTGTTGGTCATGAAAGTATCGCGAATTCCATCCCGCCGATTGTCCGCATGTTGGCTGCCGTCGATCTCAATGACGAGCCGCAGTTCACGACAGGCGAAATCTGCAAAATAGGGGCCGATCGGTAATTGCCGGACAAACTTGTGTCCGTTGAGCCGGCGGTCGCGCAGCTCGTGCCACAATTTACCTTCTGCGTCGTTGTCCGATTGGCGCAGTGATCGTGCTCGGGCGGTGGTTTTTGGCTTGGCGCCTCTCATCGAAATCGCTCCGCCTCAGAAGCGCACCGTAAAATCGGTGCCCTTGCCGACTTCGGACTTGACGATCAGCCGGGCGCGGTGGCGGGTCAGGATATGTTTGACGATGGCCAGGCCGAGGCCGGTGCCTTTCTTCGAGCGGCTGTCCTCGATGCTGACGCGATAGAAGCGTTCCGTCAGACGCGGCACGTGCTCGGCCGGGATGCCCGGCCCCTTGTCGACGATGCTAACTTCCACGGGCGCTCCGGCGCCGTTCTTCAGCCAGACGTCGACGGTCTTGCCTTCCTGGCCATATTTGCAGGCATTCTCGATCAGGTTCTCGAACACCTGGACAAGCTCGTCGCGATCCCCCAGCACCTCCACTTTTCCGTCCGGCAGATGCAGGTTGATGTCGACGCCGACATCCCTGGCGAGTGGCACCAGCGAGTCGCGGACATGGCCGAGCAGCGGCACAAGGTCAACCTTCTCGTCCGGCGCGATGTGCGATTTCAACTCCAGGCGGGAGAGCGACAGCAGGTCATCGACCAGCCTGCTCATGCGCGTCGCTTGATCGAGCATGATGCCCAGAAACTGCGCCTGCGCTTTCTGGTCGTTCTTCGCCGGCCCCTGGATGGTCTCGATGAAGCCGCGCAGCGAGGCAAGCGGCGTGCGCAGCTCATGGCTGGCATTGGCGACGAAATCCGACCGCATGCGGTCGATGCGGCGGACCTCGGATATATCGCGGAAGGACAGGATGAAAAACCGCTCCGGCTCTCCGTCCGCCTGGAATTCGACAGGCGCGCTGCGGACGATATAGACGCGTTCGGACGGCAGCCGCTCGGCATGCTCGATCTGGTTCGGCGCGTTGGTGGCGATGGTTTCGCGCACCATGTCGAGCACGCCGGGCGAGCGCAGCCGGGCCGATATATGGGCGCCGAGCGCCACCTCCCCGAAGGCCTTTTCGGCGGCGCGGTTCTGGAACAGCACCGAGGCATCGTCCGACAGCACCATGGCGGGGATATCGAGCCCGGCAAGTGTGGCGGAAATGTCAGGCAGGCGGCTTGGCGGCGCTTGCGGCTCCGCCTCCACCGGCTCGACGGGTTCCGCCTTGAGGACGGGCGCCTCATTGAACAGCGCGGTCAAGATCATGACGAGCAGGAGAACGAGCACGACCCACTTGTTCATCCCGGCGGCAAGGGCGGCTAGCGCGCTGAGGATGGCCGCAAGCAGTACCGGCCGTTCACGCCGGATGCGCGCCAGCAGGCTTTTTCTCCAGGGGGTTTCGTCTTGCAACTGGGCCTCGCGGCGTCGATTCGTTTTTCTTTATATTGAACTCTGCCTGATAGCGGTAATTCATGACAGAAGTTTTCGGCTGGCGCCGCTCAAGCGAAAGACTGCAGCACAGCTTCAAGAAAAATCACCGGCCAAAAGCGAAAGATTTGATTTTCAACGGCAAATATGTTCGCCTGCGGCAAGAGGACCACCAGCGCAGGAGGAGCATATGGGCGAGGCTGTCGAAAGCAGGGCGGTGGAGCTCGATATCCGCGGCAAGAAACGCATCTTCGACGTCGATGATCCGGTCCTGCCGGACTGGGTGGAGGAAAATGCGCTGGAGTCCGGCGGCTTTCCCTACAAGAAGAAACTCAATGAGGAGGACTATCTGGAGCAGCTCACAAAGCTGCAGGTGGAACTCGTCAAGGTGCAGTTCTGGCTGCAGTCGGCGGGCAAGCGGGTGATGGCGCTGTTCGAGGGGCGCGACGCGGCCGGCAAGGGCGGCGCGATTTCGGCCTCCTCGGCGCATATGAACCCGCGCCTTGCGCGCGTCGTCGCGCTCGCCAAGCCGACCGAGCGCGAGCAGGGGCAATGGTATTTCCAGCGATATGTCGCGCAGTTCCCGACCGCAGGCGAATTCGTGCTGTTCGACCGCTCCTGGTACAATCGCGCCGGCGTCGAACCGGTCATGGGGTTCTGCACGCCGCAGCAATATGAAGGCTTCCTCAACCAGGCGCCGCAGCTCGAAAAGATCATCGCCCATGAGGGCATCTTCCTCTTCAAATTCTACCTCGATATCGGCCGGGAGATGCAGCTCAAGCGTTTCCATGATCGCAGGCACGATCCGCTGAAAGTCTGGAAGCTTTCATCGATGGATGTCGCGGCGCTTACGAAATGGGGCGATTACAGCGAAAAACGCGACCGCATGCTGAGGGAAACCCATAGCGATTTCGCGCCATGGACGGTCATTCGCGCCAACGACAAGCGGCGCGCGCGTCTGCAGCTCATTCGTCACATGCTCAACAGGATGGACTATGACGGCAAGGACAAAGCGGCGCTCGGCGAGATCGATAAGGAGATCATCGGCTCGGGCCCCGGCTTCCTGAAATAGGTCGTCGGACGGCGAAAAGCCGCGTCACTGCCCCGGCAGGATGCGAATCGCGAACAGGTTGATGCCGCGCGCCTTGCCGTCGAGATCGCTGTTGATGACAAGCGTACCGGGCGAATTCGGCGCCAGCGAACGGTCGAACTTCACCTGCAGCAGCGCATCCGATTTTTCGCGGGTGACGCTGAAGCGATGGCGGGCGCAATTGCCGAGCGACTGGAAATTGCATTCGACCGTCACCTGGGTCGGCTCGTCGGTTGTCGATTGCAGCGTCAAGGCGATGGTCGAGGATTTGCCGGCAAGCTGCTGCAGCACCGAGGCGGGAACACTAACCGAAATATTGCCGTCAGCCGCACCGCTTTCGGAAATCAGGCGCACGGCGGGGCCGTCATTCTCGGTGATGTTTTCGGTGCGCGCCCGCGGGCCGCTTTTGATCTTGTCGGCTTCGTCCGGCTTGAATACCGGGATCCAATCGGCCGAAAAGCTGTTCTGCGGATCGATGGTCACCGGCTGATCGGTGTGGGTAGCCGCACTATCGGCGCTGTCGTCGTTGCCGGTGAAATCCTCCGGCTGGGTGCTGGCCGGCGGATTGGCGACGCTGGTGTCGCGCTCGGCCGCCGTCAAGAGCAACCCCGACGTATAGGCCCACCAGGCGCCGATGCCGATGAAGGCGAGCAGCACACACCAGACGAGAAGCCTCGAAAAGAACTTGCGCGGCTTGCGGCGGCCGGCCGCCCGCTCCGGGCGGAAATCCATGTTGGAGGCGCGCTGGCCGCGCGCGAGCCGCTCGTCGCCGATCGGGGCGGCGGAGAGATGATCGGCATTGCTTGCATGCACGTCGTCGAGCCTCGACTCGTCGCTGCGGTGCATGATCACTTCGGGAGCACGGGTTTCGCCCGCGGCAACCGGGCTGTCGATCAGGCTGTCGATATCGGCCACATCCCCGCGGTGAACCGGCGGCGGCATGTCGACGACGGGCGGCACTGGCACTTCCGGCGGTCTCTGGCGCGGGTGAAGCCGGTCGCGCTCCTCGCTTTCGATGGCGTGGATGGTGGTTTCCAGACGATGGCGGTGATGGGCGACGGCATCGGCATCGGTGATATCCTGCTTGCGCAGGCCGGCTTCCAGCGCCTGGCGGGCCGACTGGTAGATCCTCGCTCGAATCTCCGGATTGTCGCGATCGGCATTTTCGAGCGCTGTTCTGATGGCCGTTTCTAATCCGCTCACGTCAAGTCCTTCACTTCGAACCCGGCATCGGACTGCCGTCCCCGCCGTTCTCCATCAAAATTCGGTAGCGGCAAGCGCGGCAAACCGCAAGCCTTGCAGCCGCGCCCGCCGCTGATCGGCGGCGATAATCGCCAGCTTTCGCGGCTCCCAGGCCCTACCCTCTTCATTCGCGCCTGATATATCCGCGTGAAATCGACGAAGGCGTGGCGGCCGCTCTTTTATCGGCTTTTCTTCTCTGTTATGAGATTGACGTTTTCGTAAACGTCAATGCGAGCGGTAAACCATGGCCCTGCCCCCGATCCTCAAGGACAAACTCAGACTGCCGGTGATCGGCTCGCCGCTCTTCATCATCTCGCATCCGGCGCTGACCCTGGCGCAATGCAAGGCGGGCGTCATCGGCGCCTTCCCGGCGCTGAACGCCCGGCCGGAAAGCCAGCTCGACGAGTGGCTGGCCGAGATCACCGAGGAACTCGCCCGCCACGACGCCGCCCATCCGGAACGGCCGGCCGCACCCTTTGCCGTCAACCAGATCGTCCACATGTCGAACAAGCGGCTGGAGCACGATCTGTCGCTCTGCGTCAAATACAAGGTGCCGATCGTCATCTCCTCGCTCGGCGCCGTGCCCGAGGTCAATGCCGCGGTGCATTCCTATGGCGGCATCGTGCTGCACGACATTATCAACAACCGCCACGCCCATTCGGCGATCCGCAAGGGCGCGGATGGGCTGATTGCGGTGGCAACAGGCGCCGGCGGCCATGCCGGCACGCTGTCGCCCTTCGCGCTCGTCCAGGAAATCCGCGAATGGTTCGACGGGCCGCTGCTGCTTGCCGGCGCGATCGCGACCGGCGGCGCCGTTCTGGCCGCCGAAGCGATGGGCGCCGACATGGCCTATATCGGCTCGCCCTTCATCGCAACGCAAGAGGCGCGCGCCGCACCCGCCTATAAGCAGGCGATCGTCGACGGCGCAGCCAACGACATCGTCTACTCCAACTATTTCACCGGCGTGCACGGCAACTATCTCAAGCCCTCGATCATCGCCGCCGGCATGGACCCCGACAACCTGCCCGTCGCCGACCCCTCGAAGATGGATTTCGAGCAGGCGACCGGCGGCGCCAAGGCCTGGAAGGACATATGGGGCAGCGGCCAGGGCATCGGCGCCGTCAAGGCGGTGGAGCCGGTGGCAAATCTCGTCGACCGGCTGGAGGCCGAATACAAGGCCGCCCGCGCACGCCTCTCGCTCTGAGGGTCTTCCACACCCGCCCCTCTTTTTTGCCAAAGGCATGACAGGGTGCTTGAAATCTTCAGACAATGCCTGTATCAGCGCCATGCAAATCGCAGGCCGCACGCTTCGGCCGCCAAATGCCGCTTTAGCTCAGTCGGTAGAGCACATCATTCGTAATGATGGGGTCACGTGTTCGAGTCACGTAAGCGGCACCATTTATCTGTACTAAGATGTTGATTGTGGAAATTCATTTTCAATTCCTAATGTAGTAAATCCACCTGTCGACCATCGATGGGCCCCGTTCGCAACCTGCTTCTCGACAATGTGGCTGCCGTTCTATCCGAGCACGCCATTGCGATGGCCGAAAACATCGCCGACATGGAAGATGACGACGTGTGAGACCGACGGTGGTGCACCTTGCCGCCGAGGCGGGGAACTCAAAATGAGAAAAGGGGTTGCGCCAAGCGCCTTTGGGAACAGGAGTATTTCTGAGATTTCGCCAAAGGTGAATAAAGCAAAGACGGTAAGCAACAAAGCAACGACAATGAGGATTTCAGTTTTTGTCATCGTTAATCATGTAGCCATCTGGTTACCGGCGACAATCGGACTTAGGTCTGGAAACGCACCCCCCGTCATCGAGGATTACTCAACCCCCAGTTCTGCATCATTCCAAGGCATAAACCGCCACCTCATCAGCAACATCCCTCAGCCCCTTATATGAGGGGTGCCGCGGCAAGAAACTGCTCCGCGAGGGTTTGCCGGGACATGGACGCCAAATCGATCGAACGATTGGTGCTGTTAGCCCGTGATAAGATCATCAGTCGGGATAACAGACGCGAAGGGAACCAACGCGACGGTCGCGCCGTCTTCCAATGCAATTTCGAAGCAGTCGGCGTCAATTGGTCGCTTTGCCAAGATGGCTTCGGCGAGCATCTCTCGAGCCGCCTCGACTGCCTGGTCGTAAGCTTCCGCAGCACTGGCGAACTCCAGGCCTTCTGTATCCAGATCCAGCTCCTCCCCTCGCCTTAAATGGAGTAGAACTTTTGCATGAGCCGCTCCTCGAAGCAGCCAAAAGAAGTTGTATCTCCGCGGGTTCCCACCGGGGCTTACAATGTCGTCAAAGCCCGGCGCGCGATTTCGAATCGAATTGATGTCGTTCGGCGCTAACTTATCAGCGCTCCTGAGAGATGTAGCCACTCAGCGCAAAGGAGATGCATTGCCGGGGGTTACTGGGACGCCGTCTGTGTTAAAGTGATCCGACGTGTTTTTGATTTCGATTTGATCAGAGGCCTAAACCCGGCGCATTGAGCGTAGCAGGCGTCGGACCGTACTTTGCACCCGTCGCCGCCATAGAGGCAGTTGTCTCGCAGTTTGGCGTCTTGAAGGGTAACGCATTGGTTGACGCAAGATTGGTTGAGGTTTTGACAGCTGGTTAATTCGTCAAGCGTGCAGCCCAACGTGTAACTAGTCGAGTAAATGCTTAGAATTCCAAGTAGCAGGAGACGCATCATACTAAGCCAATGGAATATTATCTTTCATACAATTATACAATTTATTCACATGGCAACAATAACAACTTATTATTAGTGTTTTAACCGATCTCATAGACAGAAGGTTATATTTGACGCCGGATGGAGAGCGGAGTTCCAAGCGGCGGTGAGCGATACGCCCAGACCTATGCTGACGGGCAGGCAAAGCGGTTTGCTGTGACCCGGAATTCGCAACGATCGACTTGCAAACAAATTAGCAGAGATAGAATTGTCAGCTTCTTCTCCGGCTTCGATCGCTTCTTCGGTTCCGCACATTGCCTGTGTACGCTTCCGCGCTACATATTCGTTATGACGCCGCGAATTCTAGGCTCAGGCACCTGAGAGGCTGCTGTCTCCCGCCAGAACGGAGGAGACGTTATTACTCTCGTCAGTGGCTCTATTAAACATCAGACTGGGGCGTAGATGAGTTTGGGTGATCGAGAAAAACGGGCTACTGCCCAGCTGGTACCGCCCGCTTATGATGCCGCAGCCTTTCTCGCGGCCATTATTGAATCGTCAGACGATGCCATTGTCAGCAAGAGCTTGTCCGGCATTGTCATGACATGGAACAAAGGTGCCGAGAGAATTTTCGGATATGCCGCAGACGAAGCAATAGGAAAGCCCATCACCCTTGTTATACCGGAGAATCGCCTCGATGAAGAGCCCGCCATACTTAGCAGAATCCAAGCCGGTGAACGTGTCGATCACTTTGAAACGGTAAGACGCCGCAAAGACGGCAAACTCATCGACATTTCTTTGACAATCTCCCCGATCAGAGACGGCAGTGGCGAAATCATCGGAGCATCGAAGATTGCCCGCGACATCTCGGAGCGGAAACGGGCAGCCGAGCGCCGAGAACTGCTCCTCAGGGAAATGCATCACCGCGTAAAAAACCTGTTCGCGATCATCAGCAGCATTATCACGCTGGGTGCCCGGACCGCAGCAACGCCCGGCGATCTCGCCGCCAGGACCAACGAGAGGGTAATGGCTTTGGCCCGAGCGCACGAGATAACGCTGCCAAGTTTAACAGAACAGCCCGTCGAGGTTCAGCCAGCCACGCTGTCTCAGCTTCTGTCGAATATCCTTGCACCTTACGACAACCGACAATGGGCGCTCCATGGCGAGGACGTCGAGGTAGGTCTAGAGAAGATCAGCACCCTGGCGCTGTTGTTTCACGAGCTCGCCACGAATGCGGCTAAGTACGGAGCGCTGTCTGTCAACGAAGGTACCCTCGAGATCGCAACTGCAATCTCGCCGGACACAATCGAATTGGTTTGGGTTGAAGCGAACGGACCGCCGACTACGGAGCCAAATCAAGCTCCTTCTGGCTTTGGAAGAATCCTGGAGCAAAGAATAGCACGGAGCCTTGGCATTGATATCCAGCGATCATGGATGCCAGGGGGATTGTCCATTCGGCTTTTGCTTCCGCGCCTCGCGATCATGTAACGTCTGGCCGGACCGATGCTTGCGCCGTGACTATGGCCGGACGGAAATTCATGTCGAATTAGGATGGCCGCTCAGCGCACAGGAGACGCATTGCCGGGGGTTTGGCAAATCGCCGAGCAGCCTATTCAAACGGGACTAAATATTTCCTTCCTGGTCTAATAACTTAAAAACGATGATTACATGTCGGTCGTGCATAAGTATTAAATGCTGCTTTATTGTAAAAACAAATAAAATATAGTGCAAGTGCCCCTCCACCCCACAGTTGGGCCGTGCGGAGGCAGTTTCCAGCTCTCTGCGCGCGGTCCGACGCTTAATAAGATCGACGGTCGATGCTGTCCTAAACAATGTCCCGAGATCGCGTCGGATCGAGCCATCCTATCCGCGCCCTTCCGCCGGAGGCGCAACCCATCCATCGAAGATTGCGGGCGCCTCTAGGTCGCCACCTGCCTCTGCTGTGTCAGGCGTCTCCCGACCGTCTGACCGGGCAACTCGATGAACTTGTAGCCTACAAAGGACAAGACATAGACGATCGGAATGGTCATGCTTAGCGTCACCAGCCAGCGTGCGGGGTTGCTGAGATCGGTATTGCCGATCAGCCAGGCGATGACCGGCTGCATGATGAGCAGGTGAATCAGGTAGGCCCCGAACGAAAGTTCCCCGAGGTTTCGGAAGAAGGTGTTGCCGAGCACCGAATTGACCGCGCGCGAATAATAGCCGGCGGAACCCGGAAATCGATCCGCGTGCACCAGGACAAAGAACAGAACCACGATCCCCACGCGCACAGTTTCGTGCAGCACGGTCACGTCGCCTCCCAGAGGGATGAGGACCAGCAGAGCCGAGATCGCAAAGGCGAGGTAAGCTCTACCGTGCGACATCCACAATGCACCCGCCAGCAGCATGCCGGCGGCGAAGATGTGCATTTTCATCGGCAGAAACGACGGCATGGGGAAGCGAAAGCCCAGGTGATGGACCGCCCAGGCGGCAGTGACGGCCAAGCCGACCGTAACGAGCATGCCCTTCAGCCAGCCCAGCCGCCCGAGAACGATCATGATGAAGGGCAAAGCCGCATAAAACTGCATTTCCAGGCCGATGCTCCAATCGGGCAGCGCCGTGCGGAAGGCATGGGCCGGGGACAAGCCGAACAGGAAGGAGAGATGCATCAGGTAGTTAGTCAGGCTATCGTCGAGATAGCGGGATGCGGCTTGCGGCGGATTGCCGTTGAACGCATCGATGATCATCCTTGCCTGATAGATCTCGGACCCGGCGATGAGCGCAATCACCAGCATGACGTAATAGAGCGGTGCGATGCGGAAGAACCGGCGCGCCCAGAACACCGCCCATGTTTGTGGGCTTTCCCACGGCTCCCTGCCCTTCCGCCGCTGATAGTGAAACACCATCAGGAAGCCGGAGAGCATGATGAACAGGTCGACCCCCAGCTCCGGATCTCCGATAACAGGCACCTTGAACCCCGTCAGGATGTGCGCATGGCCGATCAGCACCCATAGCGCTGCCAAACCACGCAAACCATCCAGACATTCGATGCGTCTGCCGCCTTTCATCGCGTCCATGAGATACCTCTATCCATTCGTATCCGCGGGCAGAGTTAGCATCTTCGACGGCAACCGGATAGTGTTAAGCGGATATTAATGCGCTACGGCACAACTTGCGCGGGTTTACAGCCGATGAAGGCCGGGTGGTGTCAGGCTGTCCGTTGCGTCCTTTCGACTGCGAAATATCCGGAGGGAACATGCCGCTCCCGAGCAGGTTTCTCCCTTGAGACAATGAGGATGGAGAAGACAATGTCCTGCAAACTCATCGCAATATCCTTCCTTTCCATCGGTCTTGCCGGCTCGGCGCTCGCCCAGACGGCCGGTGGGGCGAATTCCAGCGGGCGGCTTTCGGTGGCGCCCATTATCGGCGGCTCGGGCAATACAGGCGCGGGTTCGACTGGCACCGGCTCCGCCGGCACGGGGTCGGCCGGCAGCGGTTCCGTCGGAACCGATCCCGGCATGACCGGCAGCACCACCGGCAATGGCGGCGTCGATCTCAACAGCGGCCGCAGCACGATCAATCCGGGCGGTGTCAATCCGGATCTCCAGCAGACGCCAGGCTGCACCGACGGCAGCGGCTCGCTGAACGAGGCATGCCAGCAGTGAGAATGGCGAGCGCCAGCCTGCCGCAGAATGAAGGCCCGGCCGTGATGGCGGCGGGCCGTCATTTCAACTGTCGCCGCTGACGTCGCGCAAAATGACGGCCGCCTAAGAGAATTGCTTTACCGGCCGGCATTCCGGTCGTAGAAGAACAGCATCCCTCCGCACATGGCGATCGCCACACCCAGCCAGCCTGCCGATATTTTCCGGCGTCCGCGGAGCACCCGAAGAGGACCATCATGTCGAATGCAGCGCATCGCTCGAACCGCGTGCTTGTCGTCGCGACCATCATGGTGGCGACATTCATGGTTGCCATCGAGGCGACGATCGTGGCGACCGCAATGCCGCGCATCGTCGGGCAGCTCGGCGGCTTTTCCTATTACAGCTGGGTGTTTTCTGCCTTCCTGCTGGCGCAATCGACGACCACGGTCATCTACGGCAAGCTTTCCGATATTTTCGGGCGCAAGCCGGTGTTGATCGGCGGCATCCTCATCTTTCTCGCCGGCTCTTTGCTCTGCGGCTTTGCCTGGTCGATGATGTCGCTGGTGCTGTTCCGGCTGCTGCAGGGGCTCGGCGCCGGCGCAATCCAGCCGGTGACGATGACCATCATCGGCGATCTCTTCAAGCTCGAGGAACGCGGCCGAGTGCAGGGCGCGATGGCGACCGTCTGGGCGACATCGGCCGTCGTCGGGCCGCTTGCCGGCGGCATCATCGTCGACAATATTTCCTGGGCCTGGATCTTCTGGATCAACCTGCCGATCGGCATCGTCTCGATCATCGCCTTCATGATTTTCCTGAAGGAGGACGTCGCGCATAAACAAGCAAAGATCGATTACCTCGGATCGGTGCTGTTCTCGATCTCGATCGTCGCCCTGTTGGTGATGCTGACGGAAACCGATGCGAGCGCCTGGATCCTGCTGTCGCTCTTCGCCGTCTTCGTCGTCTCGGGGCTCTTCTTCCTCGCCCAGGAGAGGCGGGCGCCGGAGCCGATCATTTCGATCGCGCTCTGGAGCCGCCGGCTGATCGCGACCAGCAATGCCGCCACCCTGCTGGCCGGCATGGCGCTGATCGGGCTTTCCACCATCCTGCCGATCTACGTGCAGGGCGTGCTCGGCCGCACGCCCATCGTCGCCGGTTTCACGCTGACCATGCTCATCGTCGGCTGGCCCTTAGCGGTGATGCTCTCCAGCCGCTTTTACCGGGCCTTCGGCATTCGCCGGACCCTGCGCGTCGGCAGCCTGATGTTTCCGTTCGGCGCCTGCTTCCTGCTGTTCCTGACGCCCGAAAGCTCGCCTGCTCTGGCCGGCGCCGGCTCGTTCTTCATGGGCTTTGGCATGGGCCTGATCAGCCTGACGAGCATCGTGCTGGTGCAGGACAGCGTCGAATGGTCGATGCGCGGCAGCGCCACGGCCTCGATCATCTTCGCCCGCAGCCTCGGCAATACGCTCGGCGCCACCGTGCTCGGCGCCATTCTCAATGCCGGCATCAGCCATTATGCGAGCGGCGAAACCGCGGCCGCCCTTCATAAAGCGCTGAACCAGCCGACCGGGCTCTCGGCGCTCGCCGCCGATCCGGCGATCCGCAGCATCTTCGACGCGGCCCTGCACTGGAGCTTCTGGGGCGTGGTCGTCGTCGCGGTGCTGACCTTCTTCACCACCTGGCTGATCCCCGTCGGCCACCGCCAGACACGCGAAGAGCCGGCGGTGGCAAGCGAGGCGGCCTCGCATTGATAACTCTCTGCATGGGAGCGCCTGGCAGTTTGTTGACAAGGTCTTCTCCGTCATCACCGGAGATCGGTGAACACAGCCCCTCATCCGCCTGCCGGCACCTTCTCCCCGTAAACGGGGCGAAGGGGATATGCCGCAACCTCTCCGTTTCTACCACCTCTCGCGGGGGCACGTCCCCTCGCCCCGCGAGCGGGGAGAGGGTTAGGGAGAGGGGCAAGCCATCGGCGCAAACCGGATAGCCGTGGCATAAGACCGAGCATGACGTCCCGGGTTTTGCAGTGGTTCGTCAGCTTTAGCGACGGTTGTCCAAAACCCGCAGGATCAGGTTTCGTCTGCCCTTGCGCTGGACGAGATCGATATCGCTGACGAGCTTGGCGCCGCCCTCGCGCCGCTCCAAGGTGATCTTGCGGCTGTGGAAGGCTTCCAGCTCGGCGCGATGCGCCACGCTGATGATGGTGACAGTCGGCAATTCGTCGATCACCATCTCCATCATCCTGTCCTGGCTCTTCTCATCGAGTGCCGAGGTCGCTTCGTCGAGCACGATGATATCGGGAGTGTGCAGCAGCAGCCGCGCGAAGGCGAGCCGCTGCTTTTCGCCACCCGACAGGATCTGGTCCCACGGCGCGTCTTCCTCGATCTTCTCGCTCAGATATTCCAGCCCCACCTTGGCAAGGGCCGCCTTGATTTCCTCCGGCGTCCAGCTCTCGGCGGCGCGCGGGTAGGCCACCGCGCGGCGAAGCGTCCCGGACGGGATATAGGGCCGCTGCGGCAGCATGAACAAGCGCCGGTCACCGTGGAAGTCGACGCTGCCGTGACCCCAGGGCCAAAGACCGGCGATGGCGCGCACCAGCGTGCTCTTGCCCGAGCCGGATTCGCCTGCCACCAGCACACGCTCGCCCGGCGCGATCTCGACCTGGGTTTCTTTGACCACCGCGGTGCCGTCGTCGAGAGACACTGCGAGATCGTTGAGGTTCAGGATCGCATTGTCCTTGGTTTCACCGTGCCTGATGCGTCCCAGAACGTCGCTCTGTTCGGCGCGCTCGAGCCCGTCGAGCGACATCATCAGCGAGGCGACGCGCCGCGCGCAGGCGTTCCAGTCGGCAAGGCGCGGGTAGTTGTCGACCAGCCATCCGAACGCCGTCTGAACGATGGCGAAGGCGGAGGCCGCCTGCATCACCTCGCCAAGCGTCATGCCGCCGGCGAGAAATTTCGGCGCGCATAGCAGGAGCGGCACGACCGGAGCAATCAGCATCGACCCGTGCGAGACGAAGGTCGTTCGCATGTGCTGGCGCGCAAGCAGCGCCCATTGCTTGAGCACATTGGAAAATGTCTTGTCGAGGTCGCTACGCTCCTCTTCCTCACCGCCGAGCAAGGCGATGCTCTCGCCGTTTTCGCGCACACGAGTCAGGGTGTAGCGAAGCTCGGCCTCCACCTGGTTCTTGACTTCCGAGACCTGGACGAAATGGCGGCCGATGACCGCGATCACGGTTGAGGTGATCACGGCATAGAGAACCGCGGTGACGACGAGAAAACCGGGGATGGTGATGGTCGACCCGGCGATCGGCAGCGTGAGCGCTCCGCCAATCGTCCACAGCACGACGATGAAGGTCGAGGCCGACAGAAAGGCGGCGATGACGCCGGCGATGAAATCGACCGGCGCTTCGGTGGCGATCCGCAAATCCTCCGAGAGGCGCGCCTCAGGGTTCTTGTGGTCGCCGCCGATGAGGTTCAGCTGATAATAACGACCGTTGGCCAGCCAACGCGTGATCACCGCCTTCGTCAGCCAGGAGCGCCAGCGACGCTGGATCATCATGCGAACATAGACTTGCGCGGTGACAAGGGCGACGCTTCCGAGCACAAGCGGCACAAAGACGGCGCTGAGATAATAGACGGTGCCGGCGTCGTGTCGCTCTATGGCGTCGAAGATGCCGCGGTTCCAGCGATTGATCCCATATTGGAAGCCGACATTCATGCAGATCATCGTCAACAGACCGATCGAGCACGGCCAGGCAAACCTGTCGCCGCTGCGGCCCCAGTAACGGCGGGCGCTGATCCAGAAACGCCTCAGCAAATATCGCTTGCGCGCCTGCTCCGCCTCCTCGGGCGTGAGCTTCTGACTTGGTTCGATGACATCTGGCGGCGGCGCGGTCTCGACAGTCGATGCCTTCTCCTGGCGCGACTCCTCGGCACCGTCCTGCTCGGTGCCATCGACCGATTTCGGGTTGAGTGTGACGTCGGTCATAAGCACGATAACGGCTTACAAATCAGAAGGTTTCATGACGTCGCGCCAATGTGGCGCTCGCATGAAGCTGACGGTTGCCGGCATAGGCGGCTCAGGCGTTGTCGTTCATAGTCTGCGGCAGCGATTGCAGCAGGGTCTGACGGGCGGAGCGCAGGTGGACGCGGCAGGCTTTGCCGATCGCTGCCTGGTCGCCGGATTCCAGTGCGGCGATATAGTCGAGATGTTCGTGGATGGCGCGCTCGTTACGCTCTCGGGCGGCCGTCTTGTTCCACTGGTAGTGATAATGGAAGATGATGGCGATCGCGTCGTAGAAATCGGCGATGAAGCGGTTCTTCGAAGCGCGATGGATCAACAGGTGAAAGCGCTCGTCGAGGACGGAGAAGTCTTTGAAACGCTGGTTGATGTCGGCAAGCATGGAAAGATGCTCCTCGCGCATGGCGGCAAGATCGATCCACGCTTGATTGTCTTTGGGAAGCCGGCCGAATTCGGCGGCGGAGTGCAGTTCGAACATTTCGCGGACATCGGCGAGCTCGAGCGCGAATTCGCGGGTGAAGCCCTTCAGCGTCCAATGGCTGTTCGGCCGCTTTTCGATCAGGCCGAAGCGGGAGAAGCGGATCAGAAATTCGCGCACGCTCGTCGTGCCGGTGCCGATCTCGCGGGCAAGCTCCAGTTCGTTGATCTGCATGCCGGGCGCGGCATCGTCGGCAAGGATGCGCCGCATGAAGCTGCGCTCGATGATGTCATGCAGCGAATCCGTCTCTTCGGAGGGAAAGAGGTCGCGGTCGGTGGGCTCGCGCAGCACAATCTTCTGACGTTTGTTCCAGCGGATGATGCCTTCATCGCTGAGGCGGGTGAGGATGGCGCGCGCGGTGGAACGGCTGACGCCGAGCTGGGCGGCGATCTCCGGTTCCGACGGCAGCGCCGTATGCGTGCGCAGGGCCGCCGCATACCTGTTGTAGGCTTCCTTGAAGACCGTATTCTGCCTTGCCATCAGATCCCCCGCTTTCCGCCCGCGTGCCGGTTTCCGTTCCGCTTCAACAGCGAAACGGCGCCTGACCGGAGCTTGTTGAAAAAACCATTAGCGTATTTCCGATCGTCTGCGGCGCATTGCCTCCCTCGTCCACAGGATCAATATTCCCGTTGACTTGAAAATGTTTATTGTAGATAAAAAACAAAATCAATGGCATTCGCCGATGCAGCGAGCGTTTCCATCAGGGAGAAGAGATTGGACAAACAGCCTTGGATCATCCTGTCGGCCGGCGACAATGTCGCGGTCGCAACGTCCGCCATCGCCGAGGGCTCGACGGTTGCCGGCATTGCAGCCCGCCAGAAGATCGAGCCGGGCCACAAGGTGGCGATCGCCGATATTCCGCTCGGCTCCGCCGTGGTGAAGTACGGGCAGGCGATCGGCCGCACCACCGCCGAGGTCAAGGCCGGCGACCATGTGCACAGCCATAATCTGCATTTCGAAAACGACCGGCTGGCCGCCACCGCCAATTCGGCGCCGGCAGAAGCAACCGCAGAGGACAAGGCGCGCACCTTCATGGGCTATCGCCGCGCCGACGGGCGGGCGGCGACGCGCAATTATATCGGCATCATCGCCAGCGTGAACTGTTCGACCACCGTCTGCCGGGCGATCGCCGACGAGGCGAACCGGACGATCCTGCCGCATTATGACGGCATCGACGGTTTCGTGCCGATCGTGCATGACCAGGGCTGCGGCATGAGCTCGACCGGCGACGGCATGAACGTGCTGCACCGGACGCTTGCCGGCTATACCAGGCATGTCAATTTCGGCGGCGTGCTGATGATCGGCCTCGGCTGCGAGGTCAATCAGCTGACGCTTTACGGCCAGAGCGGTGCCGGCGCCTCGAAGCAGCATTTCAACATCCAGGACGCCGGCGGCTCGCGCCGCGCGGTCGAGCGCGCCATGGGCGTGCTGCGCGAGATCGCCGCCGATGTCGGCAGGGAGAAGCGGGTGCCGATCTCGGTCGGCGAGATCATCATCGGTCTGCAATGCGGCGGTTCGGACGGCTTTTCCGGCATCACCGCCAATCCGGCGCTCGGCGTCGCCGCCGATCTGCTGGCGGCGGCGGGCGGCACGGCGATCCTGTCGGAGACTTCGGAAATCTATGGTGCCGAGCATCTGCTGCGCAGCCGCGCCGTCAGCGACGAGGTGGCGAGAAAGCTCGACGAGAAAATCGCCTGGTGGGAAGACTATGTCGCCCTGCACGGCGCCTCGCTCGACAACAACCCGTCGCCCGGCAACAAGCGCGGCGGTCTCACCACCATCCTGGAAAAGTCGCTCGGCGCGGTTGCCAAGGGTGGCCGCTCGCCGCTGACCGCGGTTTACGGTTATGCCGAGCGGGTGACCGCACCCGGCCTTGTCTTCATGGACACGCCCGGCTACGACCCGGTCTCGGCAACCGGCCAAGTGGCGGGCGGGGCGAACATGATCGCGTTTACGACAGGACGCGGCAGCTGCTTCGGCTGTCGGCCGGCGCCGTCCTTGAAGCTGTCGAGCAATTCGGCCCTCTATGCCTCGATGGAAGAGGACATGGACATCGATTGCGGCACGATCGCCACGGGTGATGCGACAATCAGCGGCAAGGGCCGCGAGATCTTCGACCTGATCGTCGACACGGCCTCCGGCAAGAAAACCAAGAGCGAGATCTTCGGTTACGGCGATAACGAGTTCGTGCCTTGGCATCTCGGCGCAACGCTCTAGATTGCGATGCTAAGCTTTTGTTTTTATGTAATTCCCGAGGGGGCATGATGAAGACGAGACGGATCGGCAAGAACGGGCTGAAGGTGACCGAGATCAGCTACGGCGCAGCTCCCTTGGGTGGTCTCTACCGCGATTGCCCGCGCGAGCAGGCGATGGAAACGCTGCAAGTCGCCTGGGACAGCGGCATCCGCTATTTCGACGTGGCGCCCTGGTACGGGCTTGGCCTTGCCGAACGGCGCGTCGGCGATTTCCTGCGCGACCAGCCGGACGGCGCTTACGTGCTGTCCACCAAGGTCGGCCGGCTGCTTCGGCCGGTGCCGACGGGGACGGTGCCGGATTACAGCTATGTCAATCCGCTCTCCTTCGATGCCGATTACGACTATTCCTATGACGGCATCATGCGCTCGGTCGAGTTCAGCTATGCGCGCCTCGGCCTCAACCGCATCGACATTCTCTACGTCCATGATATCGGCGTCTACACGCATGGCGCGGCAAAGAACGCGGTTTATCAGAAGCAGCTGCTCGATTCCGGCGTGAAGGCGCTGGAAGAGCTGAAGTCTTCCGGCGCGATCTCCGCCTTCGGCCTTGGCGTCAACGAAGTGCCCGTCTGCCTCGACGTCATGCGCCATGCCGATCTCGACTGCATCCTGCTTGCGGGCCGCTATACGCTGCTCGACCGTTCGGCGGTCGACGAACTGCTGCCGCTCTGCCGGCAGAAGGGCACATCGCTCGTCGTTGGCGGCGTCTTCAACTCCGGCATTCTCGCCACCGGCCCGGTGCCGGGCTCGCATTTCGATTATATGCCGGCCGATGCGGACGTGCTCGCCAAGGTCGGCGCGATGGAGGCGATCGCCAAGCGTCACGGCGTGCCGCTGGCGGCGGCCGCCATGCAGTTTCCGCTGCGCGACCCGATCGTCGCCTCGGTGCTGATCGGTACGGCGAAACCGTCGAGCCTGACGCGCAACATGGAGACCGTCGCGCCGCCGCTAACCGATGAGATCTACGCCGAATTCGAGCCCTATACGCTCACCGCGCCGCCGCTCGGCGCCGAAGCGGTCCGGGTCTGAGGAGATACTATGCTGAGAGGTATTCATCCGCTGCTCGGGCCCGACCTGCTCCATGCGCTGAAAACGATGGGGCACGGCGACGACATCGTCATAGCGGACGCCAATTTTCCCTCGGGCTCGATGGGCCCGCCGGTCATTCGCGCCGACGGCGTCAGCGCCACCGACATGGCCGAGGCGATCCTGACGCATATGCCGCTCGACACCTTCGTGCCGGAAACGGCATGGCGGATGGAGGTGGTCGGCGACCCGCAGGCCGTGCCCGAAGTCTGCGCCGAGTTCCAGCAGATCGTCGCCAGGCGGGCAGGCGATTTTTCGATCGTGTCGGTCGAGCGTTTCGCCTTCTACGCGATGGCCCGCAAGGCGGCCTATATCGTCGCGACGACGGAATTCCGGCTGTACGGCAACCTGATTTTAAAAAAGGGCGTCGTGCATCCACATGAGGTCGATTTCACCTGATAGCTTTTTTAGGCTATCGTGGTATTGAAATGAAATCAGATGCTTGGGAGGAGTTTTCCGGAACAAAAAAGCGCAATTGACGCCCTTGCAATTTGATTGCGCCTCGGCTAGCTTCTGTCTGCAAATGTTTTTTATCGATAAAAACCCTCCGCCAGCGTTCAGCGGTCCGGTTTATTGGAGGAGAACGCATCCTGAGAGGAGAACTTTTATGAGCATCGTGAAATCCCTGCTGTCCCGCCGCGCCTTTACCGCGCTCGCGGGTGCCGCCGTCATCGCCACGGCGATGCCGGTCACGTCCTTTGCCGCCGACGTGACGATCCCGATCATCGTCAAGGACACGACGTCCTTCTACTGGCAGATCGTTCTGGCCGGCGCCCGCAAGGCCGGCAAGGATCTCGGCGTCAACGTGCCGGAGCTCGGCGCCCAGGCAGAATCCGACATCAACGGCCAGATCAGCATTCTCGAGAACGCCGTTGCCGGCAAGCCGGCCGCCATCGTCATTTCGCCGACCGAATTCAAGGCGCTCGGCAAGCCGATCGATGAAGCCGCCAAGTCGGTTCCGATCATCGGCATCGACTCGGGTGCCGACTCCAAGGCGTTCAAGTCGTTCCTGACGACCGACAACGTCCAGGGTGGCCGCATCGCTGCCGATGGTCTTGCCGCCGCCATCAAGGAGATGACCGGCAAGGAAGAAGGCGACATCGTCATCCTCACCAATCTTCCGGGCGTCGGCTCGCTGGAACAGCGCCGCGAAGGCTTCCTGGATCAGATCAAGACCAAACATCCCGGCCTCAAGGTCATTGCCGACAAGTATGGCGATGGCCAGGCAACGACCGGCCTCAACATGATGACCGACCTGATCACGGCAAACCCGAAACTCGTCGGTGTCTTCGCCTCGAACCTGATCCTGGCGCAGGGTGTGGGCCAGGCGATCGCCGAAAACAAGCTCGGCGACAAGATCAAGGTCATCGGCTTCGACAGCGACGACAAGACGGTCGGCTTCCTCAAGGACGGCGCCATTGCCGGTCTCGTCGTTCAGGACCCCTATCGCATGGGTTATGACGGCATCAAGACCGCGCTTGCCGTCTCCAAGGGCGAGAAGGTTCCGGAAAATGTCGATACCGGCGCCAACCTCGTGACCAAGGCTAATATGGCCGATCCGAAGATCGATGCGCTGCTGAACCCGAAGATCAAGTAATAGAACAAGATGGCCGCGCCGGCTCAAAAACCGGCGCGGCTTTTTTCATCCATGGTATGATTCACCCGGGATGGAGCAGACGCGACAAGAGGAGGAGAGGTCCATGATCGGACTGGAAGAGGTCAGTCATCGCCATGATGACAGCGCCACGCTGAAAGAAGCCAATCGCATTCCCACCGGGTCGCCTATCCTCGAACTCAAAGGCCTGCAGAAGAATTACGGTCATGTGCAGGCGCTGAAACCGGCGACGCTGACCTTCCTGGCCGGAGAGATCCACGCCATTGTCGGCGAAAACGGCGCCGGCAAATCCACCCTGATCAAATTGCTGACCGGCGTCATCACTCGCACGGCCGGCGAGGTGCTGTGGTGCGGCCATCCGGTGGGGCTGTCGACGCCGAATGAGGCGATCGCCCGCGGCATCAACGCCGTCCACCAGGAAGTGGTGCTCTGCCCACACCTGACGGTCGCCGCCAATCTCTTCCTCGGCGACGAGGTCAACCGCTACGGCCTGATGCGCAAGAAGCAGATGGAGAAGATGGGCCAGGCCGTGCTCGACGATCTCGGCTTCGGCCTGCCGGCCGGCGCGCTTCTAAGTTCGCTGACGATCGGCCAGCAGCAGCTGGTGGCAACGGCGCGCGCGGCGATGCGCGGCACGCAGTTCCTGATCTTCGACGAACCCACCGCTTATCTCACCCGCCAGGAATCGGCGCAGCTGTTCAAGTTGATCCGCCGCCTGCAGGGCGAAGGCGTCACCATCGTCTATATCAGCCATCGCATGGAGGAGGTCTTCGAACTGGCCGACCGTGTCTCGGTGCTGCGCGACGGCACGCATGTCGGCACGCGGCTGATCGGCGAGACCAACGATGCCGA
The DNA here is from genome assembly GCF_030518245.1 of Rhizobium sp. CBN3. Classification (NCBI taxonomy): domain Bacteria; kingdom Pseudomonadati; phylum Pseudomonadota; class Alphaproteobacteria; order Hyphomicrobiales; family Rhizobiaceae; genus Rhizobium; species Rhizobium sp. CBN3. The sequence continues at coordinate 246,278 of NZ_JAULSE010000006.1, read as the reverse complement.
GCTGATCGCTTTGATGATCAACCGCTCGATCGAGCAGATCTACCATAAGGAAGAGATCGCCTTCGGCGAGACGATCGTCGAGGTCAAAGGCCTTTCGGGTCCGGGCTTCGAGGACGTGTCGCTCAGCGTCAAATCAGGACAGATCGTCGGCCTCTATGGCCTGATCGGCGCCGGACGTAGCGAATTCGCGCTCGGCCTTTATGGGCGCCAGCCGACAAGCGCCGGCGAAATCCACTGGATGGGCAAGCGCGTCGACATCCGCAACGAACGCACGGCCATGGAGCTCGGCATTGCTCTGGCGCCGGAAAGCCGGCGCGACCAGGGGCTCTGCCTCAATCAGTCGATCGGCCTCAATATCAACCTGCCGGTCTTCGGGCGCCTCAGCCACGGGCCGGTCATCAACCATACGCGGGAATCGGCGAATGCCGACAATCAGATCCGCAATCTCAGCATCAAGACGCCGAGCCGGCGCGTTCCGGCCTCCAGCATGTCGGGCGGTAACCAGCAGAAGATCGTCATCGGCAAGTGGCTGAGCCACGGCGCCAGGCTGTTTATCTTCGACGAACCCACAGTCGGCGTCGACGTCGGCACCAAGGCGGAAATCTACCGGCTGTTCGCCAAGCTTCTGAAGGAGGGCGCCGGCATCATCCTGATCTCCTCCTATCTGCCCGAGGTCTACGAATTGGCCGACCGGCTGCATGTCTTCCGCGGCGGCAGGATCGTCGCCAGCCATGATTATCACGCGGCGACGCATGAAGAAGTGCTCAGCGAAGCGATCGGCGTCTGAGCGCGAGACAACAAAGAGATAGAGCATTTCCGCGGTTCGGAAAAATCGGAAAGGCTCTAAGAGGGAGAAAATTCATGACTGCCACCCCCACCGAAATCGTCGCGCCGCCGCCGCGCCGGAAAATGAACATCCTGTTCGGCCTGACGCTGATCGGGCTCTTGATCTTCCTCTGGGTCGTGCTTGGGCTGGTCACCCCGAGCTTCTGGACGCCGCTCAACATCTCGAACCTGCTGCGTCAGGGGGCGATGACGGCGATTCTGGCGCTCGGCCAGACCTTCGTCATTATCACCGCCGGCATCGATCTGTCGGTCGGCGCCATCGTCGGCTTCTGCACCGTCATCATCGCCTGGCTCCTGCAGGCCGGCGTGCCGCTCTGGGGCGCGATCATGCTGACGCTCGCCATCGGTGTCGCGATCGGCGCCTTCCACGGCTTCGGCATCGTGCATATGGGCCTGCCGCCGTTCATCATCACGCTGGCAACGCTGACGTCGCTGCGCGGCATCGGCCTGCTGATCACCAACGGCTCGACGATCAGCATCACCGACGAGAGTTTCAGCAATTTCGCGCGGGCCGATTTCCTCAGCATTCCGAGCCTGTTCTGGATGGTCATCCTGGTGGCGGTGCCTTCCTTCGTCTTCCTGCATCTCAGCCGCTGGGGCCGCTATCTCTTCGCCGTCGGCTCGAATGCGGAAGCCGCGCGCCTTTCCGGCGTCAACGTCAAGGGCATGATCTATCTCGCCTATATCCTCTCGGCCGGCTTTGCCGCCTTCGTCGGCGTGCTGCTTGCCTCGCGCATCGCCATCGGCAATGCGACGCAAGCCGACGGCTGGGAACTGCAGGCAATCGCCTCGTCGGTCATCGGCGGCACCAGCCTGTTCGGCGCGGTCGGTTCCGTGCACGGCCCGCTGATCGGCGCCTTCATTCTCGCCACCATCAACAACGGCGCCAATCTTCTGAACGTCAACTCCTTCTGGCAGCGCATCATCACCGGACTGCTGATCATCGTGATCGTGTTCTTCGACCAGCTGCGGCGCCGCAAGAGCAATTGAGCGACGAGAGAAAGCGGCCTGCCCCTCATCCGGCTGCCGCCACCTTCTCCCCGCCCGCGGGGAGAAGGGACCGGGCCGCAACCTTTCGGTCCCTCGCCAACGTCTCGCTGGGCACGTCCCTTCGCCCGGTTTACGGCAGCGCGTTAGGGTGAGGGGCAGCTATCCGCACAAACCGAACAGCAGTTGGCACGACACAGAGTAAAGAACGAAGAATGCGAGACCCGTCATGAAAGCAGTTGTTTGCCGGGAACCCGGCGTACTCGACATCGTCGAACGCCCATCACCCGCCGCACCGGCGCCCGGCTGGGTGCGGTTGGCCGTCAGCCATGTCGGCATCTGTGGCACCGATTATCATATTTTCGAGGGCAAGCACCCTTTCCTCGAATATCCCCGGGTGATGGGGCATGAGATCTCGGCGACGGTGATCGAGGCGGGCGACGGTGTCGCGCTTGCGGCCGGCACATCCGTCATCGTCAATCCCTATCTCTCCTGCGGCCAATGTGTCGCCTGCATCAAGGGCAAGCCGAATTGCTGCACCAACATCAAGGTGCTCGGCGTCCATACCGACGGCGCCTTCTGCGAGGAGATTTCGGTTCCGGCCGGGAACCTCTATGCCGCCGAGGGCCTCAGCCTCGAGGCGGCGGCGACAACCGAATTTCTGGCGATCGGCGCCCATGCGGTGCGCCGCTCGCTCGCCGGCGCCGGCGCCCGCTCGCTCGTCATCGGCGCCGGGCCGATCGGACTCGGAGCGGCAATCTTCTCGCGCATCGCCGGCCATGACGTGACCCTGCTCGATACCAGCGCCGAACGGCTGCAGATGGCAGCCGAACGCTTCGGCTTCACGTCAGGCATCGTCGCCAGCGAGGTGACGGCGGATGCGGTCAAGGAAAAGACCAATGGCGACGGTTTTGACGTGGTGTTCGATGCGACGGGTTACGGCCCGTCGATGGAAAAGGCCTTCTCCTTCGTCGCCCATGGCGGCGCGCTGGTGCTCGTCAGTGTCGTCAAGGACGACATCCGCTTCTCCGACCCCGAGTTCCACAAACGCGAGATGATGCTGATCGGCAGCCGCAACGCCACCCGCGTCGATTTCGAGCATGTAGCGGATTCAATCGCGAAGGGGCTGGTGCCGGTAGACAAGCTCATCACCCATCGCACGACGCTTGCCGACGCACCGCGCGACCTCGCCCGCTGGGCGCATGAGAAGAGCGGGCTGATCAAGGCGGTGATCCGGGTTGGTGGGTAGGTAATTCGTGGCCGCCGACGTTCTTACAAGGGGACGTGGGAAACGGAGACGGTGCGGCATATCCCCTTCTCCCCAGCGGGAGAAGGTGGCCCGAAGGGTCGGATGAGGGGGCCACACGGAACATCCTTCACGTAAGACCCATCCATCGAAAGATGGCCGTCGGGGTCGGGCGCCGGTGATGTCTATTGGAAAGACCGGCGTTGGCGGCCCCCTCATCCGCCCTACGGGCACCTTCTCCCCGCTGGGGAGAAGAGGGAATCGAGAGGTCGCTGCTTGTCCCTTCGCCCCGCATGCGGGGAGAAGGTGGCGGCAGCCGGATGAGGGGCGGGTCACGGCCCTCTAACCCACCGCCTCAATCGCCCTGCGCATCTCCCTGACCACTTCAACGTCCGTCTTGTTCGTGCTCTTCGCCTCGAAACCAAACGCCACCGCGCGCGGATGGGCGCTTTCGACCGGCGAGCTGCAGGAGCCGTGCACATCGCGGGCGCCGGTCGCACGGAGAATTTCGCCGACATTGGCGGGGCGGATGCCGCTGCCGGGCATGATCGAGATGCGGCCGGCCGCTTTCTCTGAAAGACGCTTCAGCGTGTCGATCCCATCGGCGGCCTTGACCGCGCAGCCGGAGGTGAGGATGCGTTCGCAGCCGAGTTCGATTGCTTGTTCCAGCGCCTGGTCGGCATCCGGCACCAGGTCGAAGGCGCGGTGCAGCGTCGAACCGAGGCCGGCGGCATGCGCTTTCAGCCGGTGGAGCAGCGGCAGGTCGAGCGTGCCGTCTGGGCGGTTGGCGCCGATGACGACGCCGGCGAGGCCGGCGGCGCGCACGGCCTCGATATCGAGCATCATCGCCTCCTCGTCGACGCTGTCGAAAATGAAGGGGCCGGCATGCGGGCGGATCATGGCATAGACCGGAATCGGCGCCCGGGCGGCAATCCGCATCAGGCTCGGCAGCGGCGTCAGACCGCCGAGCTCCAGCGCCGAGCAGAGCTCGATGCGGCCGGCGCCGCCCTCGATTGCGGCGGCAAGGCTCGCGGCGCTGTCGACGCATACTTCCAGCAAAATCGTCACGCTGCAGTCTCCCTGGCCCCGTCGACCTGCTTTGTGATGTACGCGGCAGGTTCCGAGGTCATTCTGGCGGCCGCGGCGATAATCATCTCGCAGGCATCGGCAGCGGCTTTTCGATGGTTGAAGGCGACGTGATAGGACATCGGCAGACGCTCGTCGAGATCGACGATGCGCACCTTGTCGGCGATCGGCATGGCGCTGACGCGGCCGAGGAAGGAGACGTAGCCGTGATTGGCGACGAGGTCGACGATGACAGGCAGCGAATCCGCCGCGGTGATATCCCGGCTGCGCAAGCGCCGGTCGGGTGCGCGCTCGTCGCTGAAGACCATGGCCGCGTGGCCGAGGCCGGTGCGCGGGCTCGGCGTGCAGATCGCATGCGCGGCGACGAGTTCGGCGGCCGAGGTTTGCGTGCTTTGCGGCGGTGCGATCACCACCATGTCGGTCTGCAGCAGTTCGCGATGCCGGAAGTTTTCGAGGCCGAAGACCGAATCCAGGATCGCGACATCGATGCGGCCGCTCTTCAGCGCCTCGCGCAGGTCGTCGGCGGTCATCGAGACCAGCGAGATCGCATTATTGCTGCGGTGCGCATTCCACTCGGAAACGAGCAAGCCTAAGCAGCGCGCCACCCAGCTTTCCGATCCGGTCGGGATGATCGAGCCGATGCGCAGCGATCGGGCGGTGCGCCGGTAGCGCTCGTCTGCGGCCGATTTCAGATCGTTCCACGCCTGGCTGATCGCCATGAAGATCTGGTAGGCGTGCCGGCCCTCCTCCGTCAGCACCGAGCCCTGCGCCTGCCGCTCGAACAGGCGGCGACCGAGAAATCGCTCCAGATTGGCGAGCTGCAGCGAAAGCTGCGGTTGGCCCAAGTGAAGGCGGCGGGCAGCGCGGTTGATGCTGCCTTGGTCGGCCACCTCGAGAAAGCGCTCGATCGCAACGATCTTGACGGGAATGCGCGACGCCCAGGCCTCGACCGTCCCGGCGCCGGCGTCATGGCCGGCAAATTTGCCGAGTTCGCCGATCGCGACCGTAATCGGCTGCAGGCCTTCGAGTACCCCGCCGCCGGCGATCAGCGTCACCAGTTCGCCGGAAGCGCGTTCCGTCAGTTTCATCGCCAGTTCGCTCTCGGCATTGCGGATTGCCGCAGACACGGTGGACGGCGACAGCTGGAAGCGGCGCGCGGTCTCGCGGACCGAACCCGACGTCAGGACGTGGTGCGTTATGAACAGGGCGCCGAGATGCAAAAGGCGGGCTCCGGAAAGCACTGGAAAAACCGGACGATATGACGTGTTCGCGAAAAAAGATATCCCTGCCCTATGAGAGCGGGGCTATCGTCGCCGTCATAAAAAGCCGGGCGGCGGAATTCCCGCAAACGAGCACCGGACCATCGTGGAAACACGCAAGGGGACAAAAACAAATCGCGTCGGCCGTGGAAAAGGGAATGCGTTTCCGCGCGCGGACATGTGTTCGCCGCCATAATCGTCAGCGCGAGCGCAAAATACTGGAGGGGGCTTGCATCGATTTTTCGAGCGTGCACGCTATTTCCATGACGCACGCAATTCGGATGATGGCGGCCTTACCGCCCTCGCCGGCGAATTTCCTGCGCGCAAGCCTTGCCGGCTTGGGCCTCATCACGGTGTTTAAAAGGGGATATTCCATGCTGAAGAAACTCGCACTTGCCGTTTCGCTCTCCGCTTTCGCAGCGGGCGCGGTCCAGGCCGCCGACGTCGTCGTCTCGTCGAAGATCGACACGGAAGGCACGCTGCTCGGCAACGTCATTGCACTGGCACTCGAAGCCAACGGCATCAAGACGCAGGATCGTATCGCGCTCGGCGCGACACCGGTGGTGCGCAAGGCGATCACCGCAGGCGAAATCGATATCTATCCCGAATATACCGGCAATGCCGGCTTCTTCTTCAACAAGGCCGATGACGCCGCCTGGAAGAACATCGACCAGGGTTACGAGCTGGCGAAGAAGCTCGACTACGACGCCAACAAGATCGTCTGGCTGACGCCGTCGCCGGCCAATAACACCTGGGCGCTCGCCGTGCGCAATGACGTCGCCGAGCCGAACAAGCTGAAGAGCCTGACGGACTTCGGCAAATGGGTCGCCGGCGGCGGTACTGCCAAGCTTGCGGCTTCTTCCGAATTCGTCAATTCGGCCGGCGCGTTGCCCGCCTTCCAGACCACCTATGGCTTCCAGCTGAAGCCCGACCAGATGGTCGTTCTTTCCGGCGGCGATACAGCGGCGACGATCAAGGCGGCCGCCGACCAGACGAACGGCGTCAACACCGCCATGGTCTACGGCACCGACGGCGCGATCGAAGCGGCCGAACTCACCGTTCTCGAAGACGACAAGAACGTGCAGCAGGTCTATGCGCCGACGCCGATCATCCGCGAGGAGGTGCTGAAGGCCAATCCGAAGATCGAGGAAATCCTTTCGCCGATCTTCAAGAGCCTGACGGCCGACGAATTGCGCAAGCTCAACGCCAAGATCCAGGTCGACGGCGAGCCGGCAAAGTCTGTTGCCGAAGCCTATCTCAAGGAAAAAGGCTTCCTAAAGTAATCATTGCCGCTCCGCCCCGTCGCGGGCGGAGCCTCCCCCGGCCGGCAGGGTTGGCCAGACAGGGTTGGATTGATGGAAGAAAGTTCAACGGTCCGCAGGCTGGATCGGCTCGGCGTGGTTCTGGTGGCGGGCGGCATTGCGGCGACGGCAGTGATGCCCTTCATCTATGTCAAGGCGAACCGCATCGCCGCCGGCAAGCCGATGCTGCTGATGCAGCTTCTTCCCCAGCCCTCCGTCATCGTCCTGACCGCCCTTCTCGTCCTGACCGCCCTCGCCACCTTGTTTCTTCGAAATGCCATGGCGCGGCTCATCATTGCCACCCTTTGCCTTGCCGCCCTGATCGCCGCCATCGGCCTGGTCTCGACCGCGGCGACGCCGCCCGGCAGCACGGTAGCGCGCATGACGCCCGGCGGCGGTTTCTGGGTGCTGTTTGCGGTGATCGGGCTCATCATATCGGATGCGCTGGTCAAGATCCGGCTGGCGCCCTGGATGCGGGTGGCAGCGCTTGGCGTCTATGCGGCGCTGCTCTTCGCCTTCCTCGCCTCCGGCCTGCTCGACAGCCTCTCGATCATGAAGGAATTCTCGACGCGGTCCGCACAGTTCGAGACCGAGGCATTCTCACATCTGCTGCTGGCGCTCGGCTCGCTCGTTATCGCCATCATTCTCGGCCTGCCGCTCGGCATCCTGTGCTTCTGGGTGCCGAAGCTCAGGGCCGTCGTGCTGCAGGGCCTGAGCCTCATCCAGACGATCCCCAGCCTGGCGCTGTTCGGTCTGCTGATGCTGCCGCTCGGCTATCTCGCCACCCATGTACCGCTGGCCGCCGCTATCGGCATTCGCGGCATCGGCACGGCGCCTGCCTTGATTGCACTCGTGCTCTATTCGCTGCTGCCGATCGTTGCCAATACCGTCGTCGGCCTGCAGGGCGTCGACCCTTCGGTGCGGGATGCGGCGGCCGGCATGGGGCTGACGCGCCGGCAGATTCTTACCGGCATCGACATGCCGCTCGCCTTTCCGGTCATCCTCACCGGCATCCGCATCGTGCTGGTGCAGGCAATCGGCATGGTGACGATCGCCGCGCTGATCGGCGGCGGCGGCTTCGGCATCTTCATCTTCCAGGGGCTCGGCCAGACGGCGATGGACCTCGTCCTGCTCGGCGCCGTGCCGACCGTCTTCTTCGCCTTCTCATCGGCCGTCATCCTCGATGCGGTCATCGACAGCATCCGGGGACCCGCCGCATGAGCATGATCGAAATCAGCAACGTCACCAAGCGCTATGGTGCGGCGACCGTCGTCGACAAGGTCTCGATGAAGGTCGAGAAGGGCGAGATCACCGTTATCGTCGGCACATCGGGCTCCGGCAAATCGACGCTGATGCGGATGATCAACCGGCTGGTGCCGATCACCGAAGGCGAGATCTTCGTCGGCGGCCAGAATGTGATGGACGTCGAGGTGACCGAGCTTCGCCGCCGGATCGGTTATGCCATCCAGGGACACGGGCTCTTCCCACACCGAACCGTGGCGCAGAATATCGCCACCGTGCCGCAGCTGCTCGAATGGGATTCCAGACGCATCGCGGCCCGCGTCGAGGAGCTGCTCGGGCTTTTCAATCTCGATCCGGCTGAATTCGCCGATAAATATCCGCACCAGCTTTCCGGCGGCCAGCAGCAGCGCGTCGGCGTCGCCCGCGCGCTCGCCGCCGAGCCGGAATTGCTGCTGATGGACGAGCCCTTCGGCGCGCTCGATCCGGTCATCCGCGGCAAGGCGCAGGACGACCTGCTGGCGATCCAGAAGCAGTTCGGCACGACCATCATCCTCGTCACCCACGATATGGACGAGGCCTTCCATCTCGGCAACCAGATCGCGGTGATGAGCCAGGGTCGATTGCTGCAATGCTCGACGCCGGAAAAGATCCTCACCGAACCGGCCGATCCCTTCGTGCAGCAATTGACCGGCACCTCCGACCGCGCGTTGAAGCTGATGTCGCTGCTGCCGCTGAAGGAAAGCATGGAGCCGGCCAAGAGTGGTCTCGCCTACGCCCTGCCGCAATCGCTCAGCCTGCGCGATGCGCTCGCCGAAATGATCTGGCAGGGGGTCGACGAGGCGGCCGTGCAGGATAATGCGAAGGCGCCTGTCGGGTCGATCTCGATGAGCCGGCTGCTCGAACTGGGCCGCAAGGCATGAAACTCGTCGTCGCCAATCTCTTCCGGCTGGCCGCACTCGCCCTGCTGCTCGTCCTGCTGTTCAGGACGGAGTGGCTTTCCTTCCTGTTTACGCCGCTGACCAGCAACAATGCGCCCGCCGTCTATACGCAGAACAGCCTTGCCTCGCTCGCGCTCGGACATCTGCAGCTCGTCGTCGGCTCGATCGCCTGCAGCGCCGTGCTCGCCGTTCTCGGCGGCATCTTCGTGACGCGGCAAAGCGGCGCCGACTTTCTGCCGCTGTCGCGTGCCATCGCCAATGCCGGCCAGACCTTCCCGCCGGTCGCCGTGCTGGCGCTCGCCGTGCCCGCCACCGGGTTCGGCGCCATGCCGACGCTGATCGCGCTCTTTCTCTACGGCCTGCTGCCGATCTTCGAAAACACCGTCGCCGGCCTGAAGCAGGTATCGCCGCAGGTGCTCGATGCCGCCGACGGCATGGGCATGAACGGCACCCAGCGGCTCTTGCGCGTCGAGCTGCCGCTGGCCCTGCCGCTGATCCTCGAAGGGCTGAAGGTCGCGACCGTGATCAATATCGGCACGGCGACGATCGGCTCGACGGTGGCTGCCAAGGGCCTCGGCGAGGTGATCATCGCCGGGCTGATATCGGACAATACCGCCTTCATTCTGCAGGGCGGGCTGATCGTCGGCCTGATGGCGGTGCTGATCTATGACGCCATGGGCCTCGTCGAAGCGGCGATCACGCGAAGAATCGGCTTGCGCCCGGCGTAAGGGGACCGCTACCAAGGCTGCGGTGATCGATTCACGGGAGGCTGCCTTGGCGAAGATGATCCACTCCATGATCCGCGTTCTCGACGAGGCGCGCTCGGTCGAATTCTACGGCAAGGCCTTCGGCCTCTCGGTCGCCGATCGTGTCGACTTCGACACCTTCACGCTGATCTATCTCAGCAATGCCGAGACTGGCTTCGAGCTGGAGCTGACCGTGAACAAGGGCCGCACCGAACCCTACGACCTCGGCAAAGGCTATGGCCATCTCGCCGTCTCGGTCGAAGAAGTCGCCATCGAGCGCGAGCGCATGGCGAAACTGGGGCTCAAACCCGGCGAGCTGGTAGAGCTCAACCGCGACGGCAAGTTGTTCGGCCTGTTCTTCTTCGTCAGCGATCCCGACGGCTACAAGATCGAGGTGCTGCAGCGCCACGGGCGGTTTCTCTGACGGCGCGCGATCTTCCGACCCAACCATAATTCCACAGCTTCGAGCGGCATAATCAGGAGCCCGCCATGATCGAGAAGACCGCGCTCAATTCCGGCTGGACGCTCACCTGCAACGATACAGGAAGACCCGACCTGCCGGATGCGATGCCGGCGACAGTGCCGGGATGCGTCCATACCGACCTTCTCGCCAGCCGGTTGATCCCCGACCCGTATATCGATGTCAACGAGATCACCAACGACTGGATCGGCAGGGCGGACTGGATTTATCGCTGCCGCTTCGAGGCGACGCCGGACGATAGCAGGGTGCAGGAACTCGTCTTCGACGGGCTCGATACGATCGCGGTCATCAGCCTCAACGGCGAAGAGATCGGCCGGACATTCAACATGCACCGCACCTACCGTTTCGATGTTTCAGGACTGCTGAAGGCGGGCACCAACGAACTCTCCGTCACCTTCCGCTCCGCCTACGCCTATGGCGCAGAGATGGAAAAACATTACGGCTACCGGCCCAACAACTATCCGGGCCCGGGCAATCTGATGCGGAAGATGGCCTGCAATTTCGGCTGGGACTGGGGGCCGACATTGGTGACGGCCGGTCTCTGGAAGCCGGTCAGGCTGGAGAGCTGGAATCGGGCGCGGCTCGCCGAGACGCGGGTGTCGGCCACGCTTGCCGGCAGCGACGGCTTGGTAAAAGTGTATGCGAGGCTGGCGCGCCACGGCAGTGTTGGGCCATGCCGGCTGGTTGCCGCAATCGGCTGCGTGACGACGGCGGTGGCGGTGGCCGCCAGCGAAGACGAGGTGTCTTTCCAGGTCATCCTGCCCTCGCCGCAGCTCTGGTGGCCGCACCATCTCGGCGCGCAGCCGCTCTATCCGCTGACGCTCACGCTGATCGACGAGGCCCGCGGCGATCGGCTCGACAGCTTCGAGCGCGAGCTCGGCTTCCGTTCGCTCAGGCTCGATACCTCGGCCGACGAGCACGGCTCGTCCTTTACCTTCGTCATCAACGACGTGCCGCTGTTCATCGCCGGTGCCAACTGGATCCCCGACGATTGTTTCCCGTCGCGGGTGACGGGTGAGCGTTACGCCGCCCGGATCGAAGAGGCAAAGGCCGCCAATATCCATATGCTGCGCGTCTGGGGCGGCGGCATCTTCGAGCGCGACGAATTCTACGAAGCCTGCGACCGCATGGGCATGCTGGTCTGGCAGGATTTCCTCTTTGCCTGCGCCGCCTACCCGGAGGAGGAGCCGCTTCGAAGCGAGGTCGAGGCGGAGGTGCGCGACAATGTCGTGCGGCTGATGCCGCATGCCAGCCTGATCCTCTGGAACGGCAACAACGAGAATATCTGGGGCTTCGACGAGTGGGGCTGGCGGCCGATCATCAAGGTCGGCGAAAGCTGGGGGCTCGGCTATTATCTCGACCTGCTGCCGAGGCTCTGCAGCGAGCTCGACCCCGATCGGCCCTATTATCCCGGCAGCCCCTATTCAGGCTCGATGGAGATCGAACCGAATGCCGACGGACATGGCTGCAAACATATCTGGGACGTCTGGAACGATGTTGGCTACGAGGTCTACCGCAACTACATCCCGCGTTTCTGCTCCGAATTCGGCTGGCAGGCGCCGGCAACCTGGGCGACGATCGAAGAAAGCGTGCATGATGAGCCGCTGACGCCGCAATCGAACGGTGTGTTCCACCATCAGAAGGCGACGCAGGGCAACGACAAGCTGATCCGCGGCCTTGCCGGCCACCTGCCGGAACCAAAGACGATGGACGACTGGCACTTCGCCACCCAGCTGAACCAGGCGCGCGCCATCCGCTTCGGCATCGAGCACATGCGCTCGCATCGTTCTATCTGCAAGGGTGCGGTGGTCTGGCAGTTCAACGATTGCTGGCCGGTGACCTCCTGGGCCGCGCTCGACTCGGCCGGACGCCGCAAGCCGCTCTGGTATGCGCTCAAGGCCGCCTACGATCCGCGTCTGCTTACCGTCCAGCCGCGCGACGGCGGACTGGCGGCGGTCGCCGTCAACGAGAGGACGCTGTTCTGGCGGGCGAAGATCAGCGGCAGGCGTTTGAAGCTCGACGGGACCGTGCTTGCAGAATTCGAGTTCTGGCGCCTGCTCTGCGATCGGTTCGAGTCCAAGGAATTTCCGCTGCCTGAGGACATCGTCAGGCCGGACTTACCGAATGACGAGGTGGTTGTCGTTGAGATACTCGACAGGCGAGCGTTTCACTATTTCGTCGAAGATATCGATCTCGCCCTGCCCGCGCCGCGGCTTGCGGTCGAGGTCACAGCGATCGACGGCGGTTACGCGGTCAAGGTGACGGCGCAGAATTTCCTCAAGGATCTCTGCCTGATGGCGGACCGGCTGGATCCGGATGCGGTCGTCGATTCGATGCTGGTGACGCTGCTGCCGGGCGAGAGCCATGTGTTTTCGGTGAAGACGGCGAAGGTGATTGAGGCTGATGACATCGTCGTCGGTACCGTGCTACGGTCGGCTAATGATCTCGTCGCGGGGCTGCGATAAACGCTGCCGCAACGTCTCGATTCCCTCTTCTCCCCTCGGGGAGAAGGTGCCCGTAGGGCGGATGAGGGGGCCGACGACGCCGGTCTTTCCAATATAGAGCCATGCGCTCTCTGTCATCCCGGAAACACACCAAAAAGGCCCCGCCTCCAACGGGGCCCTTCCATCTCGGTCCATCGAACGATGGTTACATCCAGTAGGGCGGCACGCCGTAATAATCATACACCCGGCGGCCATTGTCGTTGTACCAGGTGTCGTCATCGTCCGAATAGCTGGGTGCGCCTTCGATCTGCTCCTTGGTCAGGTCGATGCGATAGCCGTCCAGCTGGGTGTCGTAATTCAGCTTTTCCCAAGGCAGCGGATAGTGGTCGTGACCAATGCCCAGGAAGCCGCCGAAGCTCAGCACGGCATAGGCGACGCGGCCGTCGCGCTTGCCGATGATCAGGCGTTCGATCGAGCCGATATGCCGGCCATCAGGGCCATAGACTCGGGTGCCTTCGACGCGGTCGCTGGCGATCAGCGAATGCGTTTCCTTGGTGTTCGGGTCACGGCGGCTGGCGTCGGTGTCCTGATTCAACATTTGAACCTCCTTTGGGTGTTTCCTCATGGTTGGTATGAAGGGTCAACGCCATGGCGGACTCAAAGTTCCCTCCGTTTCCACACTGTGCGGCGGGCAATTGTTGACGTTTACGTCAAGGTTAGTATAGCTTCATTCGGCTTGAACCGTTCAGGCAATGGCATAAGCTGCCGGACTGGAAGATGGAGGATGCTTCCGGTCAATTACGAGCCGGTCGACCACGGCTCGACCGGCGCGGCGGCCGCAAGGGAGAGAGAGGCACGATGAGCAGCATTTCCGTCCATCCGAACGGAGCAAAAGCGGACAAGCCGTGGCTTGCCACCTATCCCGATGTGGTTCCGGCCGAACTGCCGCCGCTGGAATATGCCTCGCTTGCCGAACTTGTGGAAAAATCCTGCGCCCGTTACGCCGACCGGACGGTTTTTTCCAGCATGGGCAAGGCGATGAGCTACCGCGAGCTCGAAAGCCAGACGCGCAAGGTCGCCGCCTGGCTGCAGAGCATCGGCCTCGCGAAAGGCGATCGCGTCGCGGTCATGATGCCGAATGTCCTGCAGAACCCCGTCGCCACCTATGCGATCCTCAGGGCCGGCCTCGTGGTCGTCAACGTCAATCCGCTCTATACGCCGCGCGAACTCGAACACCAGCTGCGTGATTCCGGCGCCAAGGCGATCTTCGTCTTAGAGAATTTCGCCCGCACCGTCGAACAGGTCCTCAACAAGACCGATCTGCGCCATGTCGTCGTCACCTCCCTCGGCGAAATGCTGGGGCCGAAGGGGCTGATGGTCAATTTCGTCGTGCGCAAGGTGAAGAAGCTCGTTCCCTCCTGGTCGATCCCGCAGCATAAGAGCTTCGGTCAGGTGTTGCGCGAAGGCGCTGCAAAAAAGCTTCAGCCGGTCACGCTTTCGGGCGGCGACATCGCCTTCCTACAATATACCGGCGGCACGACGGGCGTTGCCAAAGGCGCGGTGCTGACACATCAGAACCTGCTCGCCAACAAGCTGCAGCTGTCGCTCTGGCTGCGATCGGCTTTCCAGCGCAAGAAACAGCCCGAGGTTCTGAATTTCCTCTGCGCCCTGCCGCTCTACCACATCTTCGCGCTGACGGTGAATTCGCTGATGGGCATGTCGCTCGGCGCCCACAATATCCTGATCGCCAACCCGCGCGACATTCCCGGCCTCGTCAAGGAGTTCGGAAAGTCGAACATTCATATCTTCCCCGGCCTCAACACGCTGTTCAACGCGCTGATGAACAACGCCGAATTCGCCAAGCTCGATTTCTCCTCGCTCATCATGTCGCTTGGCGGCGGCATGGCCGTCCAGCGCCCCGTCGCCGAACGCTGGTTGAAGATAACGGGCACGGCGGTGACGGAGGGCTACGGCCTTTCCGAGACCTCGCCTGTCGCCACCGCCAACCGCTTCGATTCGCCCGAGTTCACCGGCTCGATCGGCCTGCCGCTTCCCTCCACCGAACTCGACATCCGCGACGAGGAAGGCCGTTCGCTGCCATTGGGCGAAATCGGCGAGATTTGCATTCGCGGGCCGCAGGTGATGGCCGGATATTGGCAGAAGCCGGAGGAAACGGCGCGGGTGATGACATCAGACGGCTATTTCCGCTCCGGCGATATGGGCTTCATGGACGAGCGCGGCTATACCAAGATCGTCGACCGCAAGAAGGACATGATCCTCGTCTCCGGCTTCAACGTCTATCCGAACGAGATCGAGGAAGTCGCCGCCATGCATGCCGGCATCCTGGAGGCGGCGGCGATCGGCGTGCCGGACGGCCATTCCGGCGAGGCGGTCAAGCTCTTCGTCGTCAGGAAGGATCCGAACCTGACGGAAGCGGAGGTGAGGGCCCATTGCATCGCCAATCTCACCAACTACAAGCGCCCGCGCTTCATCGAATTCCGCACCGAACTGCCGAAATCGCCTGTCGGCAAGATCCTGCGAAAGGACCTGCGCGGCTGAATTTGACAGTGTGATGAAATTAAAGCCATCCGCTCGCCGCGGGTGGCTTTTTTCATATTGGAGCAGTGGCTGAACTTGATTTGCGCCTGAGAAAGCGAATAGTTTCCGCAACCTTTCCGCCTCAAAAGGAGCCTCTCATGAACCCCATCGTCGAACAGCTGAAAAGCACCGCTGATGCCACCAAGGCGACCGATCTCCGCGCCGCCTTCGCCGCCGATCCGCAGCGCTTTTCGCGCTTTTCCGTCTCGCTCGACGATCTGCTGATGGATTATTCCAAGACGGCGGTGAACGACGAGATCCTCAAGCTTTTGGTCAAGCTTGCCGAGGAGGGCGGCGTCGAAAAGAAGCGCGAGGAGATGTTCTCCGGCAAGGCGATCAATTTCACCGAGGACCGGGCGGTTCTGCACACGGCGCTGCGCAACCGCTCCAACATGCCGGTTCTGGTCGACGGCAAGGACGTCATGCCTGACGTCAACGCCGTGCTTGCCGCCATGGGCAAGTTTGCCGACGACATCCGCTCCGGCACGCTGAAGGGCGCCACCGGCAAGGCGATCACCGATGTCATCAATATCGGCATCGGCGGCTCCGATCTCGGCCCTGTCATGGCGACGCTGGCGCTCGCCCCCTTCCATGACGGCCCGCGCGCCCATTTCGTCTCCAATATCGACGGCGCCCATATCGCCGATATCCTGAAGCTGGTGCAGCCGGAGACGACGCTCTTCATCGTGGCCTCGAAGACCTTCACCACAGTCGAAACGATGACCAATGCGCAGACGGCGCGCAATTTCATCGCCAAGGCGCTCGGCGAAGCGGCCGTGCAGCACCATTTCGCCGCCGTCTCGACGGCGCTCGACAAGGTTGCCGCCTTCGGCATCGACAGCGCCCGCGTCTTCGGCTTCTGGGATTGGGTCGGCGGCCGCTATTCGATCTGGTCGGCGATCGGCCTGCCGCTGATGATCGCGATCGGGCCTGACAATTTCGGCAAGTTCCTCGACGGCGCCCATGCCGTCGACAATCACTTCCGTAAGGCGCCGATTACCGAAAACCTGCCGATGCTGCTCGGCCTGCTCGGCTTCTACCATCGCAATGTGCTCGGCTACCCCACCCGCGCCATCCTGCCTTACGACCAGCGCCTGTCGCGTTTCCCGGCCTATCTGCAGCAGCTCGACATGGAATCGAACGGCAAGGGCGTCACCGTCGACGGCACGCCGGTCGAGGGAAATTCCGGCCCGGTCGTCTGGGGCGAACCCGGCACCAACGGCCAGCACGCCTTCTACCAGCTCATCCATCAGGGCACGAGCATCATCCCGGCCGAGTTCATGATCGCCGCCAACGCCTTCGAGCCGGAGCTGCGCCACCAGCATCAGCTCTTGATCTCCAACGTGCTCGCCCAGTCGGAAGCGTTGATGAAGGGCCGCACCTTCGCGGAAGCCAAGAAGCAGCTGACCGATAAGGGCATGGACGACATGAAGGCCGATTTCATCGCGCCGCATCGCGTCTTCCAGGGCAACCGGCCGTCGATCACCTTCGTCTACGACAAGCTGACCCCTTACGCGCTCGGCCGGCTGATCGCGCTCTACGAACATCGCGTCTTCGTCGAAGGCGTGCTCTTCCGCATCAACTCCTTCGACCAGTGGGGCGTCGAGCTCGGCAAGGAACTGGCGACCGGCCTGCTGCCCGTCGTCGAGGGCAAGCAGAGCGCGGCGAGCCATGATTCCTCCACCCAGGGCCTGGTCGCGGCGCTGGCGAAGCTTGCGAAGTAAATATGGAGAGGTTTTTGCTCTGTCGCCCCTCACCCTAACCCTCTCCCCGTAAACGGGGCGAGGGGACGTGCCCTGTGAAAACTGGGTGGGGGACGGAGAGGTCGCGACATGTTCCCTTCTCCCCGCGGGCGGGGAGAAGGTGCCGGCAGGCGGATGAGGGGCGGCCGCCAGATCGTCATAATGGCCGCAAATGATTAGATTGATTTCGGCGGGCTTGGCGCCGCTGCCCTGCAAAAACCGGATTGAATGTTCCACTAATAGAAAATTGTAGAAAGAATTCTTTCAATTCGCCGCCATCGCCCTAGATTCAAGCAAAATCTATGCGCATGGTACTTCCGACGACATGACCTATCAAACCGGGGACGACACCCCGTTCCACTGTTTCCGCTGGTCTATACAGCGGGCAATTCGCATCCGGATCTGCTCTTTTGATGGCGGCGCCTGCCCTGCATCGCCCCTGCCCCGTCCAGGAGGCCCCCGGAACGCCCGCCACAGAGCGTTTTCCCGATCCATCTTCACTGAAGGAAGCTCATGAGCCGTCTTATCGTCATTTCCAATCGTGTCCCCACGCCGGCCAAGGATGGCGGCGCCGCGGCCGGCGGGCTGGCCGTCGCGCTGCAGGCAGCCCTGCAGGCGCGCGGCGGCATCTGGATGGGATGGTCGGGAGAGTCGAGCGGAGACAGGGAGCCCGGCGCGTTGTCGCTGCTGCAGAAGGGCAACATCACCTATGCGCTGACCGATCTCACCGACACCGATGTCGAGGAATATTATCGCGGCTTTGCAAACCGCGTTCTCTGGCCGATCTGTCACTACCGCCTTGATCTTGCCGAATATGGCCGGAAGGAAATGGCCGGCTATTTCCGCGTCAACCGCTTCTTCGCGCATCGGCTGGCGCCGATGATCGAGCCGGACGACATCATCTGGGTTCATGATTACCACCTCATTCCGCTGGCCGCCGAACTGCGGCAAATGGGGCTGAAGAACCGGATCGGCTTCTTTCTGCACATTCCCTGGCCGCCGGCCGATATTCTCGTCACCATGCCCGTTCATGAAGAAATCATGCGCGGCCTCTCCCATTACGATCTCGTCGGCTTCCAGACCGATTACGACCTCCAGAACTTCGCCGGTTATCTGAGAAGAGAGGGAATTGGCGACGACCTCGGAAACGGGCTGTTCGATTCCCACGGGCGGATTTTCAAGGCCGGCGCCTATCCGATCGGGATCGAGACCGCTGGATTCGCCGAATTCGCCGAGAGCGCGGCAAACAATGTCATGGTGCAAAAAACCCGACGCAGCATCGAAGGCCGCGACATGATCATCGGCGTCGATCGCCTCGATTATTCCAAGGGCATCATTCAGCGGCTGGAAGCGTTCGAACGCTTCCTCACCAGCAACCCGGCCTACCAGAACAAAGTGACCTATCTGCAGGTCACACCGAAATCGCGATCGGAAGTCCCCGAATACGAGCATATGCAGAAGATGGTCGCCGAACAGGCCGGCCGCGTGAACGGCGCCATCGGAACGGTCGACTGGGTGCCGATCCGCTACGTCAACCGATCGATCAGCCGCAACGTGCTCGCCGGTCTCTACCGCCTGGCGAGGATCGGACTGGTCACGCCGTTGCGCGACGGCATGAACCTCGTCGCCAAGGAATATGTCGCCGCCCAGGATCCGGATCGCCCGGGCGTCCTGGTGCTATCGCGCTTCGCCGGCGCGGCACGGGAGTTGAAGGGGGCGCTGCTAGTCAATCCCTACGATGTCGAGGGGACTGCCAATGCGCTTGCCAGGGGACTTGCCATGTCGCTCGAGGAGCGCCGTGACCGCTGGAGCATGATGATGGAACACCTGCTCTCGCACGACGTCTCGCTGTGGTGCGAAACCTTCCTGCGCGACCTGATGATCGCTCCAGAGCTTCAACCGGAGCGTGACTCCCGGATCGTCTCTTGATCGATCGGTGCCGGCCGGTCCTTCGGATCCCCGACGGGAGAAGAGGGGATCGAAACGTTGCCGCATATCTCTTCTCCCCTCGGGGAGAAGGTGCCGGCAGGCGGATGAGGGGCTGATTCTCGCTTAAGCCTTAAAGCCCAATCTCATGCGCCCATGGCGGATTGGCGCCGGCGCGGGAGACGGTGACGGCGGCGGCCTTGGCGCCGAGCGTCAGGGCGTTGCGCACCGCCTGTTCGTCGAGCGAGGCGACCTGCTCTTTGGTCAGCAGGTTATCCATCTTCAGCGAGGCCAGCACGCCGGCGTCGAAAGTGTCGCCGGCGCCGACCGTGTCGACGACCGCAACGCGCTCGCTCGGCACCGTCACCTTGCGATCCCTGGTATAGCCGGAGGCGCCTTCCGCGCCCTTGGTGATGACGACGAGCTTGGCGCCCTCGGCGAGCCAATGGGCGGCGAGCGTATCATGGTCACCTTCGAGCCCGAACCATTCGAGATCCTCGTCGGAGAATTTGACGATGTCGGCCTTTGCCGCCATGCGCCGGATGCGGGCCATATGCTTGGTCTTATCCTTAATGAAGCCCGGGCGGATGTTTGGGTCGAGCGAAATGACGCGGCGAGCGGCTTCGCGGTCGAGCAGTGCCTCGTAGGTTTCGCCGCAGGGGCTTGGGATCAGGCTGATCGCACCGAAATGCAGAGCTTCGCAATCGTCACCAAGCGCCGGCAGGTCGGCCTCGGTGATCATCCGGCCGGCTGTGCCCTCATCGTAGAAGGCATAGGTCGCCTGGCCGTTGACGAGCTTGACGAATGCGATCGTCGAAGGGCGCGGGGTGATGGCGCATGGGCTGTAATCGACATTGCTCGCCTTCAGCGTCGCCAGCAGGATTTCGCCCATCATGTCGTCGGCAATGCCGGTGAAGAAGGCGGTGGGCATGCCGAGGCGGCCAAGCGCGATGGCGGTATTGAAGATCGCGCCGCCGGCATAGGGCGCAAAGCCCTTTTCGCCAAGAGTCGTGTCCCTCGGCAGCATGTCGATCAGGGCTTCGCCGCAGCACAAAATCATCGGATTCCTCCCAACAGCACGGATATGTTCATCAACCGATTAAGCGAGCTTTTGTCAACTGGCTAGAGCGAAAGCTCACTCACTCCACCATTCCTCGCCGACCATGCCAGTGGCGCATCGAGGAAGGCCTCGACCTCTGCAAGCGTCTTGTCGTCGAAAAGCTTCTCTGCCCTGGCAACGGCAAGGACACTGCGCCAGGTGGCGATGTGATGCAGCCTGACCTTGCCATCGGCAAAACGCTGATCGCCGAAAATGCCGTAGAAGAACAGCGCGATGCCGTGATCGACAATGCCGCCAGCGGCGCGAATGGCGTCGATGAACTTGAACATGCTGCCGCCGGCCGTCGTCAGATCCTCGATAACGAGGACGCGCGAACCTTCCGGCATATTGCCTTCGATCTGGGCATTGCGGCCATGGCCCTTCGGCTGCTTGCGGACATAGATCATCGGCAGGCCGAGGCGATCGGCGAGCAGGGCGGCGAAGGGGATGCCGGCGGTCTCGCCGCCGGCGATGCAATCAAACTGCTCGAAACCGGCATCGCGCAAGAGCGTGCTGGCAGCGAAATCCATCACCGTCGACCGGATGCGCGGATAGGACAAGAGCTTGCGGCAATCGATATAGACCGGGCTCGCCATGCCGGAGGAGAGCTTGTAAGGCTGAGCCGCATTGAAATGCACCGCCTTGATCTCCCAGAGCATCTTGGCCACCAGTTCGGCCATCAGGGCGCGGTCGGGAAATGCGGTCTGGATCATCGGGCTCTCCTTCGGTTTTGCGTCTCCGGCAATAGCAGCAAGCGCCCATCGTTTCCAGACGCAAGGCGAGCCTTACCGCAACAGACGGCCTATATCGAAGACCTGCATCGTCTTGAACAGGGCAATCGTCCGGCCGCCCTCCTCCTCATCCAGCGACACGGCATAACGCACGGCCCCGGCAAGCAGCTGCATCGTCAGCCGGGCGATCGCCTGAAGTTCGCTGCGGTCCCGATCCGGCCAGAAGTGCACGAGCACGGCGAGAAACGCCTGGGCATGGAATTCCATATCTTCGGCGTCGACCTGCTGCAGCAGCTTATCGGTATGGGTCGCGTGCCAGATGTCGCGCATCACGGGCTCTCGGCGGAAGAAGGCATAATATTCGTCGACGATATTGGCGAGCGCCCCCGGCAGGGCGGCGGCGTCGGCGACCTTCGCCAGTTCCGCCTCGACGCAGCGCCGGCCCTCTTCGTTGAAGCGCTCGGCCAACGTCCGGATGATGGCGCTCTTGTCGGGGAAATACTGGTAGAGGGCGCCGAAGGAAAGGCCGGCCTTTTCGACGATCTCGCTCATCTTCAGGCCGTCGCTGCCATGGCTTTCGATCAGTTCGGCGGCGACGGCGAGGATTTTTTCGAATCGCTCGCGGCCGCGCTGCTGGCGCGGGATGCGGCGCGGCTGACCGCTATGGTCCTGCTGGCGTCTGCGCGTTGCGCGTTTCTGCTCCGACATCGTCTCTCCTTTGCCCGTTGACAAGAAAAATAAGAGAGTTTATCTGATTTTACAAATAAGAGAGTTTCTCTTATTTATCCTGGAAGGAGTTTCGACATGCAGATTGTCCTCATCCTTTCCCTGGTCGCCGCGGCGATCGGCAGCGGCCTCGTCGCCGGTATCTTCTTCGCCTTCTCGACCTTCATCATGACCGCCTTCTCACGCATCCCGGCCGAACAGGGCATTGCGGCGATGAACTCGATCAATGTGACGATCGTCCGCTCGCCCTTCATGGGCCTCTTCGTGCCGACGGCGATCCTCTGCCTCGTCGTTGCCATCCTCGCCTTGATCGACTGGCGCGGCGGGGCGTCCGCGCTGATGCTGTCGGGTGCTGCCCTCTATGTCTTTGCCTCCTTCCTCTCGACGATCATCTTCAACGTGCCGATGAACGACGCACTGGAAAAGGTCAGCGGCAACGGAGCGGAGGCAGTGGCGCTTTGGAGCACCTATGTCAGGGATTGGACGTGGTGGAACCATGTGCGAACCATGGCCTCGCTGCTTGCCTCGGTCGCCTTCGTCCGGGCGCTGATGATGGTTTGAGCAGCAGGCGCCCACACTCAAGAGAACCTCATCCTGAGGAGCCCATCGGGGCCTCGAAGGACGAGGCGGGCGGTCCAGGCAAGGAGTAGCGTTGCGGCGTGTCCTTCGAGGCTCCGCCCTATGGGCTACGCGCCTCAGGATGAGGAGCGTTGGAGGATGCCGCGGCTTGGGATGAGGGCCGCGGGAGAGGGCCGCGGCTCGGGTTCCGTCTCCGGCTTCCGCCTTGATCCGCGTCGTTCCGGCGCCCTGAGCGACAAGCGCGACGTCCAAGAGAGCCTCATCCTGAGGGGCCTCGAAGGACGAGGCGGGTATGCCGGCGTCTGTCGAGCAGTCGGGGATCAAGACGCCGTGCGCGACACCTCGGCCGGAACCGCGGTGAGATAGCCGGCAAGCTCGACCCGGTTGCGACCTCCACGCTTGGCGGCGTAAAGCGCCTTGTCGGCCGCACTCAGCATGGTGTCGAAATCGAGCGGCATCGCGCGGCCGGGCGCCACCCCGACGCTGACCGTGCATTTCAGCACCTCGCCGTCGATCGGGATTTCGCGCTCCTCGAAGGCTCTGCGGATGCGCTCGGCAGCGAGCTCGGCGCGGCCGGGCATGATCTCCTTCAGCACCAGCGCGAATTCTTCGCCGCCGAGCCTCGCGGCGGTATCGCCGGGGCGGCAATTGGCGGCGAGTTCCTCGGCGAAAACGGTGATCACGCGGTCGCCGGCGGCATGGCCATAACGGTCGTTGACGGATTTGAAATGATCGATGTCGAAGACGATCACAGCGGCGGTCGTGCCCATCGGGCGGGTGCCATATTGATCGAAGACGGCGCGACGGTTGAGCAGACCGGTCAGCGGATCGGTGATCGCCTCGAGACGATGGCGTGCGGCGAGCCGCCATTGGTGCAGCGCCAGCGACAGCGCGCCGATCCCGGTCATGCCGGCGATGCAGACGGCAAGGCTCAGATCCTCCGCCCAGTTGCTGGGCGCCTTGCCGAGCACCAGCTTGCCATCAGCAATCAGCACGGCGGCGCAGAGAACGAAGGAAATTGCCGTCAGCGTGTAGAGCGCCACAATGCCGAGGAGCGGCGCCGGGGCTTCGGCGCGGGCGAGCCAATATTGCCGAGCGGTGGCAAAAAGCAGCAGGGCGATGGCGAGATTGTCGGCGATGAAGGCAAGACCGTCATATCCGGCAACCATCGGCACGATCGAGAAGGTCATCGCCGCCAGGGCCCGAATGGCAGTGGCAACGATCGATAGGCGGCCGGTAAGGAACTGTTTGCCCGCGCCCCAGATGGTGGCGAAGCCGGCATGGAACAGCATGAAACTGCCAATGGCGAAGCCGATATCAGGCCTGCTCACATAGGCGCTGTAGACAAAAATGCCGCTGACGACGAAGACGAGACCGATGGTGGCGGTGAGCAGCACGGTTTCGGCCCGGCGCACCAGCCAACTGCCCATCAATGTGACGGCAAGGCAGGCCGCGGAGACGCCGAGCGCCAACAAAAGGGAGTTGTAGTCAAGCATCATGCTTCTTCAGTCTCCGCAGCGGTGGCGCGCCAGATAATTGGCAACGTGGGGGTTCCGCGGAGAGAAATGTCTTATGCACCCGTTAACAAATGATGCATTGCACAATGAAAATGTTAGGCGTCTAACGTCCGTGCGCCACTTAGCATGAATATTCTATTTAAAATAGAGAACGCTTGAGGGAGTCCCTACGCCACTACCTGCCAATGCAGGGGAAACATCGGATCGAAGACTGTCACCGGACCAGCGCCGGTTTCTATCTTGGCGGGAAAGTCGACGGGGTCGGCCTGCTTCGACAGCGTGATGCGTTCCTCGTTCGGCGACAGCCCGTACCAGGCCGGCCCGTTCAATGAGGCGAAGGCTTCGAGCCTGTCGAGAGCGCCCTCCTCCTCGAAGACATGGGCAAGGCAGCTCATCGTGTTGATCGAGGTGTAGATGCCGGCGCAGCCGCAGGCGCATTCCTTTAGCGGATCGACATGCGGGGCGGAATCGGTGCCGAGGAAGAAGCGGGCGTCGCCGCTCACGGCGGCGGCGCGTAGCGCCAGCCGGTGGTTTTCGCGCTTGGCGATCGGCAGGCAGTAATAATGCGGGCGGATGCCGCCGACCAGGATGGCGTTGCGGTTGATGATCAGATGATGGGTGGTGATCGAGCCGGCGAGATTTGATTTGGCGGCCTTGATGTAATCGATGCCGTCTGCGGTCGTCACATGCTCCATCGTCACCTTGAGCTCGGGCAGGCGCCGGCGCAGCGGATCGAGCACGGTGTCGATGAAGACGGCCTCGCGATCGAAGATATCGACCTCAGGCGTCGTCACCTCGCCATGGACGCAGAGCGGCAGACCGATCTCGGCCATGCGCTCCAGCACCGGCATCGCCTTCTCCATGTCACGCACACCGCCATGCGAATTGGTGGTGGCGCCGGCGGGATAAAGCTTGACGGCGGTGATGAGGCCGCTCTTTGCACCCGCCGCCACATCGTCGGGGCTGGTGTGTTCGGTCAGATAAAGCGTCATCAGCGGCTGGAAGCAGTGGCCGTCCGGCAGTGCCTTAAGGATGCGCTCGCGATAGGCCTTCGCATCCGCAGTAGTGACGACCGGCGGCACCAGATTGGGCATGATGATGGCGCGGGCGAAGGTGCGGCTCGTATCGGCGATCACGCCTTCCAGCATGGCGCCGTCGCGCAGATGCAGGTGCCAGTCGTCGGGACGGCGGATGGTGATCGATTGCATGGCAGGCCTCCGAAGCGATGCGTCTGCGGCCTGATAGCACTAAAGCGCGTCGCATTGAAATTGATTCATGCGAGGCGCTTCAACGCAATTTCCTGCATGTCGCATCCCACCGCTGCACAGGTTCAGCCGGCATGGTCGTCAAGCCGATCGCCGCGGCATCACGCCAGCGCGATCTCCAGCGTCACATCGGCCGGGCGGCGGTTTTCCAAGATCAGCCGGCCGTTCGGCAGGTCGTTGCCGTAGACCTTGGCGCTGGCCGCCTCCTCATCGAGGTTGTAACCGCGCCAGCGCGCCCAGAGCCGCTCCTCGAGCACCTCGATCGGCGGCGCCAGCATGATCGAAAAATCGAAGATGCCGTCGAGCTCGGCCCATTTGCCCTGCGTGAAGAGCAGATAATTGCCCTCGACGATGATGAAACGGTCCTTGGGATCGATCGGCCGGGCGGAAGCGATGGCGAGTTCGCGGGAACGGTCGAAGACCGGCGCCAGAACCTCCTGGTCGGCCCGGCGGACGGCGCGGATGATATCGAGGAATCCCCTGACATCGAAGGTCTCGGGAATGCCCTTGCGCGCCAAGAGGCCGCGTTCGATCAGGATGGCATTGTCCATGTGGAAGCCGTCCATCGGCAGGACTGCGGCGCTTTCGCCTTTGGCTTTCAGCGCCGCCGCCAGATTGTCGGCCATGGTCGACTTGCCAGCTCCCGGCGGCCCGGCGACGGCAATCAGGAAACGTCTGGCATCGCCGGCGCGGGAAAGCACCTCGCCGGCGATGCCGTCGATGCGTACGCTCATGCCGCAACGGGCTCCGTCGGCACCGCCTTGGCGCCGGTCATGAAGGCGACGGCGTCCGACATGGTGTATTCCTTCGGATTGATCACCGTCAGCCGCCGGCCGAGACGGTGGATGTGGATCCGGTCGGCGACCTCGAAGACATGCGGCATGTTGTGCGAGATCAGCACGATCGGCAGGCCGCGGGCGCGCACGTCGAGGATCAGTTCCAGCACGCGCCGGCTTTCCTTGACGCCGAGGGCGGCCGTCGGTTCGTCCATGATGATGACCTTCGAGCCGAAGGCGGCGGCGCGGGCGACGGCGACACCCTGGCGCTGACCGCCGGACAGCGTCTCCACCGCCTGGTTGATGTTCTGAATGGTCATCAGGCCGAGTTCGGAGAGCTTGTTACGCGCCAGCTTTTCCATGGCCGGCCGGTCGAGCATGCGCAACAGCGAGCCGAGTGGGCCCTTTTTGCGGATCTCGCGGCCGAGAAACATGTTGTCGGCGATCGACAGTGCCGGCGACAGAGCAAGGTTCTGGTAGACGGTCTCGATACCGGCTTCGCGCGCCTCCATCGGTGAGCGGAATTGCACCTGCCGGCCTTCGAGCGTGATCACGCCCTCGTCGGGGGTGACCGCGCCTGAAATCGCCTTGATCAGCGACGACTTGCCGGCGCCGTTATCGCCGATGACGGCAAGGATTTCACCCGGGTAGAGGTCGAAATCGGCATTGTCGAGCGCGGTCACGCGTCCATAACGCTTGACGAGGCCGCGGGCGGTGAGAATGGGTTCGACAGCCATGGTCATACCGAAACCTTTCTGATCCACTGATCGATGGCGACGGCGGCGATGATCAGCACGCCGGTCAAAAGGACTTTCCATTGCGGATCGGCGCCGAGCATGTTGAGGCCCATCGACACGACGCCGACGATCATGGCGCCGAACAGCGTGCCGAGAATGGAACCGCGGCCGCCGAAGAGCGAGATTCCGCCGATCACGGTCGCGGTGATCGCCTGGAGGTTATAATCGGTCACCGCCGAGGACGGCGAAATCGAGCCGTTGCGGCCGATCGAGACCCAGGCGGCGAAGGCGGCGATGACGCCCGAAATCGTATAGACGGTCAGCAGCACCTTCTTGGTCTGGATACCGGAAAGCTTGGCCGCTTCCGGATCGTCGCCGACCGCATAGACATGCCGACCCCAGGCGGTGTGATTGAGGATGTACCAGAGCAGGAGGACGAGCAGCACCATGGCGATGACGCCGAGGGTGAGCACGGCGCTGCCTACCTTGAAGCTCGCGGCGAAAAGATGCAGGAGCGGCGCCTGTTCGTCGACGTCGGTGTCGCGGATCGTCTCATTGGCGGAATAGATGAAATTCGTCGCCATAACGATATTCCAGGTGCCTAGCGTGACGATGAAGGGCGGCAGCTTCATGAAGGCGACAAGGGCACCGTTCAGCAGGCCGCACAGGCCGCCGACCAGCAGGCCTCCAATCACCGCGATCGGCGTCGGTATGCCGTAGGTGATCGCGACATTGCCCATGATGACGGCCGAGATCACCATGATGACGCCGATCGAAAGATCGATGCCGGCCGTCAGGATGACCAGCGTCTGGGCCGCGCCGAGAATGCCGACGATGGCGATCTGCTGCAGGATCAGCGTCAACGTATAGGACGAGAAGAAACGTCCGCCGAGCGCCATCCCGAAAATGATGATCGCCAATACCAATACGATCAGCGGCACGGCGGCCGGTGTCGAGTGCAGAAAATGCTGGGCGCGCTTGATAAGCGGGACGCTCTGGTGCTCGAAAGAGGCGACGTTCTTGTCGCTGCCGTCGAGGACGCGTTCGAATTCCTGTGCTCCGGTCATGGTTCCTCCTCCGCATCCGCGCGCCGAACCCGCGCGGAGGCCGTCACTCCTGTTTGATCCGTTCGTTGCTTAGCCGGTGGAGCGACGGCCCATCGTCCGTCCAAAACGGCCGAGGATCAAGCCCCGGCCGTCTGCTCTTTCAAGAGATCGGGCTCAGCCCCAGCACTTGTCGGTGCCTTCCTTGGTGTCGATCGACTTTAGGCCGGAGACCGGCTTGTCGGTGACGAGCGAAACGCCGGTGTCGAAGAAAGACTTGCCTTCGGTCGGCTTCGGCTTTTCACCCGAGTCGGCGAACTTCTTGATCGCCTCGATGCCGAGCGACGCCATCAGCAGCGGATATTGCTGCGAGGTAGCGCCGATGACGCCTTCCTTGACCGACTTGACGCCCGGGCAGCCGCCGTCAACCGAGACGATCAGCACGTTCTTTTCCATGCCGACGGCCTTCAGCGCCTGGTAAGCGCCGACAGCGGCCGGCTCGTTGATCGTGTGGATGACGTTGATGCTCGGATCCTTCTGCAGAAGGTTTTCCATGGCCTTGCGGCCGCCTTCTTCGTTGCCGTTCGTCACATCATGGCCGACGATACGCTTGTCGTCTTCGTCGCCGATCTTGTCGGGGTTCTTCGGGTCGATGCCGAAGCCCATCATGAAGCCCTGGTCGCGCAGAACGTCGACCGTCGGCTGCGACGGCGTCAGGTCGAGGAAGCCGACCTTGGCGTCCTTGGCCTTGTCGCCCATGGTTTCCTTGGCCCACTGGCCGATCAGCTTGCCGGCGAGCAGGTTGTCGGTGGCGAAGGTGGCGTCGGCGGCATCAGCCGGCTCGAGCGGCGTGTCGAGCGCGATGACCAGCAGGCCGGCGTCGCGGGCCTTCTTGACCGCAGGCACGATGCCCTTGGTGTCGGACGCCGTCAGCAGGATGCCCTTGGCGCCGTCGGCAATGCAGCTTTCGATCGCTGCGACCTGGCTTTCGCTGTCACCGTCGATCTTGCCGGCATAGGACTTCAGCGAAACGCCGAGTTCCTTTGCCTTGGCCGTCGCACCTTCCTTCATCTTGACGAAGAAAGGATTGGTGTCGGTCTTGGTGATGAGGCAGGCGGAAACGTCAGCCGCCATCGCCGGAGCAGAAAAAGCAACACCGAGCGCGAGCGCGCCAAAAGCGAGAACTGATTTCTTCATGAACTCCTCCCAGAGTTTGCCGGCGCCGCCCCTGCGGGCCGGAATTTTCAAATATGACACTTCGCTCAGTCGCTGTCGCTCCAAAGCCATGTCCTTGACGATGGCAATTAAGAGCGAAAGAAATCTCCTTGTCAATAAATAAATCCAATTGAATTATTAATTCGATGTGGCATGCTCGACCGAATTAGGATGTACGGCGCCGCGTGTCTCAGACGCGAAGGAGGCTGTACCGCTTCGAGCTGCTGCATGTTTTAAATCGGTTCCGATGAGGAGAATGCAGGAGGCGAACGCTCGGGAGGAGCGGCCATGTCGTCTTTGGAAGGACCGGAACACACGCCGGTCCCGCCGCCAATTCTAAATCCGGCCGGCGGTGCGAACCAGGTCAGGGTGCGCGCCTATAACGAACGGCTCGTGCTGTCGCTGGTGCGCCTTTACGGCGCTCTGTCGAAGGCCGATATCGCGCGCCGCAGCGGGCTTTCGGCCCAGACTGTCTCGGTCATCATGCGGGTCCTGGAAAAGGAAGGGCTGCTGTCGCGCGGAGCGCCGGTGCGCGGCCGGGTCGGCCAGCCGTCGATCCCGATGCATCTCAATCCCGACGCCGTCTATTCCTTCGGCCTTAAGATCGGTCGGCGCAGCGCCGATCTGGTGCTGATGGATTTCGTCGGCCGCATCCGGATGCAGCTGCACCGAACCTATGCCTATCCGCTGCCGCATGAAATCCTCGCCTTCGTCACCTCGGGCATCCGCGAAATCGAAGACCAGCTCGACGAAAAGCAGCGCGGCCGCGTCGCTGGCCTCGGCATCGCCGCGCCTTTCGAACTGTGGAACTGGGCCGATGAGGTCGGAGCGCCGCCGGGCGCCATGGAGGTCTGGCGGGATGTCGACCTGCAGGCCGATATCGCCGCGCGCGTCTCCCACCCCGTCTTCCTGCAGAACGATGCGACCAGCGCCTGCGGCGCGGAACTCGTCTTCGGCGTCGGCCCCTCTTATCCGGACTTCGTCTATTTCTTCATCGGCTCCTTCATCGGCGGCGGCATCGTCCTGAATTCGGCGATCTTTTCCGGCCGTACCGGCACGGCGGGCGCAATCGGACCGCTGCCCGTGCGCGACAGGAACGGCGAAACCAAGCAGCTGCTCGAAATCGCCTCGATCTTCGTCTTGGAAAACATGCTGCGTGAGCGCGGCATCGATCCCGAACCGCTCTGGTATTCCGCCGACGACTGGGTGGATTTCGGCGAGCCGATGGAGGCGTGGATCCAGGATAGCGCCAAGGCGCTCGCCCAGGCGATCGTCGCCGCTGCCTCGATCGTTGATTTCAGCGCAGCCGTCATCGACGGCGGCTTTCCCCATTGGGTGCGCAGCCGCATCGTGCAGGCGACGATCGACGAAGCCGCCAAGCTCGACCTGCAGGGCGTTGTCATGCCCGAAATCATCGAGGGCGCGGTCGGCGCGCAGGCACGCGCCATCGGCGGCGCCAGCCTGCCGATCTTTGCGCGCTATCTCACCGACCAGAACGTACTCTTCAAGGAGGTAGACCATGCTGAAGGGAATTGATCCGCTCTTGAGCCCGGAATTGCTCGCAACTTTGCGCGCCATGGGCCACGGCGACGAAATCGCCATCGTCGACGGCAATTATCCCGGCGTCGAAGATGCCCGCCGGCTGATCCGGCTCGACGGCCACCACCTCATCCCGGTGCTCAACGCCGTGCTCAGCGTGCTGCCGATCGACGATTTCGTGCCGGAAGCGATCTTCCGCTCGACCGTCAAGGCCGAGCGCGACAAGCTCGATCCGGTGCATGAGGAGATGATCGACTGCTGCACCCGCCACGAGCCGCATCGCCAGGTGGTGCCGCTGGTCGGCCAGGATTTCTACGGCCGGGTGCGGGCCGCCCATGCGCTGATCCAGACCAGCGAGCCCAGGCTCTATGCCAACATCATCCTGCGCAAGGGCGTGATCTATCCGAAGGAGGCCGGTGCGCAGGCCGAAGTCGACCCGTTTGTCTACTAAGGGATCGATGCGCTTCAATCACCCGTCGATTTCGACTTCCGCTTCGCAGTTCACGGGCGCATTCAAGGGGATGGCCATGCCGATGGACGAGCGGGCGTGGGCGCCGACGTCAGGCCCGTACAGCTCCAGGATCAGATCCGAATAGCCGTTGGTGACCAGCGGCGTTTCGTTGAAGTCCGGAGCAACGTTCACCATGGCGAAGACGCGCAGCCATGCCGTGACCCGATCGAGGTCTCCAACGGCCCGCTTGAGGCTGGCGAGATGGGCGAGCGCAACGAGCCGCGCCGATGCGTAACCCTCCTCCGGCGAAACCTCGCCACCCACCTTGCCAAGGGGATTTGCCAGTGTTCCATCGCGGTTGCAGGCGACGTGACCGGAAATGTAAGCGCGGTTGCCGCGCAGGCGAACCCAGGCGAAGGGCAACCGCAGCCCCTCGCGAACCTTCAAAAGCTCGGGCAATTCCAGGCCCATTTCGGCCAGGCGTTGTTCGATGATGGCCATAATGCACCTCCCGGTGTGGTTGGAGCATGCCGCGCAAAAAGCCTGCGGAAGTTTTGCGCCCCGGAGCCGTTGCACGGTTCCGGGCGACATGCATCAGGGTACGATCGCGTCGAGCTCCGGCATGAGAACGACGCTCTCATTGGCTGCGGGGTCGTTGCGAGCGCCGAGAAATTCGGCATCTTCGCTGCTGCGGTTGACGGCGACATGCGGAACGCCGGCCGGAATGAACAGGTAATCGCCGGGGCGGATCGTTTCGCACCGTTCGAGCGCTGCTCCCGACCAGATCTCGATATCCCGACCTGCGGTCATCAAAAGCGCCGTCTCGTGTCCCTCATGGCGATGGGCGCCGGTTCGCCGCCCCGCGGGCAGCGAAATCGTCCCGAGCCACAGCATGGTTGATCCGGCGCTTTCAGCCGAGACGCCGGAGCAATAGACCGATCCCTGCCTGGCGACATGGCTGCCGCCGGCGCGGACAATCCTGGCGAGGAATGCTTCAGATTCTTTCGGTTGCGTTGCTTCGTTGGTCATAGCTCCCACCACTTCGACCGCTGCGATGGAGCCACACTGCGCGCCCAGCCGGCGCAAGTCCTGAAGCGGGGCCGAAAAATTCCGAAAAACTGCGAAACCGGCGTATCATTCCCGGCCATGAACACCCCGCACCTTGTATTCGGCCGCTTCGAATTCATTCCTGGGAACGGATGTCTGCTCCGCGACAACAGGCCTGTCGCCATCGGCGCCCGCGGCGCCAATCTGCTTGGCGTTCTGCTATCGGCAAAAGGGGGTGTGGTCTCGAAGTCCGCCTTGATGGATGCCGTCTGGCCGGGATTGGCCGTCGAGGAAAGCAATCTTTCCGTTCAGATTGCCGCCCTTCGCAAGCTGCTCGGACCCGCATCGGACGGCAGCGAATGGATCGTCACGGTCCCACGGGTCGGCTACAGATTTTCCGGTGAGGTGGAGAGCCGCACCGACGGAGCCGATAGCGGCCGGCATGCCGAGAGCAGTCCGATCCCGGGGATTGCCGTCCTGCCGTTCGAAAATCTGGGCGGCGATGCTGAAAGACAATATCTCGCCGACGGTGTCGCCGACGACCTGATCATGGCGCTTGCCCGGTTCAGATGGTTCCGCGTCGCTTCACGGGGGGCGAGTTTCAGCAGGAGGAGCGGCTCGAAGGATCCGGGGGCGATCGCGCGCGACCTCGGCGTCGATTTCCTCGTGGATGGGGCCATCCGCCAGAGCGGCAATCGGATCCGGATATCGGTGCACCTCGCCGACACCGCGAAAGGCGCGACGATCTGGTCCGAACATTACGATCTTCAACTGGCCGAGCTCTTTGCGGTGCAGGACGCCATCGCCGAGCGGATTGCAGCGGCGGTCGAGCCCGAGCTGCTGCTACGCCACGGGCTTCCGGTTGCTCCCCACACCGGCAACATCACCGCCTGGGATCTCGTGCGGCAAGGCACGTTCAATTTTCACAAGGTCACGCAGCCCACCCACCTTCTCGCACGCCGTTTCTTCCGCGACGCGGTGAGGCTCGACCCCATACTTCCAGAAGCGCAGATCTGGCGGGCGCGGGTGAATGCCGGCCTGATCGCCTACGGCTGGACTGATAACCCTGCGGAAGACGCCAAGGAAGGATTGGATGCGGCGCTGCGGGCAATCTATCTCGACGCGCGAAATCCGTACTCGCACTATGCCCTGGCGATCGTGTCGGCTTACACGGGCCGGCCCGAGCAGGCGATCCTGGCGGCGGAACGGTCGATCGAGCTCGGTTCGAGCTTCGCCCTGGGGCATCTCGTCCTCGGCATGGCCCGCCTGTTTTGCGGCGATGCGGCCGGCGCGCGCGAGCCCCTGGCGCACGGCCTCGAACTCAACCCGTACGATCCGCAGAACGGCGTCTGGTTCAGCCTGCTGATGCTCGCACGGTTCTTTTCCGGCGACGTCGAAGGCGCGCTCGAGACTGGGCGTACGGCGCTGAAGGCGCGGCCCGATTGGCCGGCGCTGCTGCGCATTCAGGCGTGCTGCCACTGGGCTGTGGGAGATCGCCAGCAGGCGCACCGCTTTGCTGCCGCAGCAAGCGATCTTCCCGAACCAGCCGGCGATGCGCTTGGTCCGTTCAGAGATGGCAACACGGAATGGGCGGTCCGCCTGAACGGGCTGCTGCGCGAGGCGGAGCTTTGAAACCGGTTGACCGCCCGGAGCAAAATGACCGAGATGGTTCGTCGCGAAGCGCGGGCAAAACGCAACCCCGCGCCTCTGCAAGGAGAAAGCAATGGACGACGATATCAAAATTCTCCAACACATCTACGAGCGCTTCAACAAACGCGACATAGACGCCGTGCTGTCAGCGCTGGCCGAAGATGTCGTCTGGGCCAACGGCATGGATGGCGGCCACGTCTATGGGCGCGAGGCGGTGCGGGAATATTGGACGCGTCAGTGGTCGATGATCGATCCCCACGTCGAGCCGATCGGTTTTCACCGGACAGCGGACGGCGCAATCATCGCCGACGTCCGGCAGTCGGTCCGTGACCTGCAAGGCCAACCGCTCCAAGGACAGAAGACGGTCGGGCACGTGTTCCGGTTTCGGGACGGCAAGGTGGCCCGCTTCGACATTCGGGATGCCGCCTGAATTCAGCGAGCCGGGTCGCCTCCTCTCCCCGGCGGGCCTTTGATGGTCAAGATGTAGCACGTCGATCTCGGCGTCGAGCGCACTGAGCCGCATCCAGTTTGCGACGAAGATATCCGTTGCGCGCAGCGAAACGCCCAAACCTTCGCAGCGGAAACGCACCATTAATCTTCGAAGACCACACTGAAATTCGGATTTGCGGATGCCCGCAGTCTGGCCAGTGATCGAATTGCCGATGCCCTTGGCTCCGCCCTATGAGTCGTGGCGGGCTTCGGCGTCATCGATGCCGGCATTCGGCGACAGGGTCGTCGATCGGAATATGGTCGGGGACGATGCAGTCTTCCGAGCTGGCCATGATGGCTCTTCACACACCAGGAGCCTGTTCATATGCCTCGCATCCGACCCACCAGACCGCAGATGGAGATATTGGCCTGGCTCTCGATCTTCCTGCTTCTCTTCTGCCTGTCCTGGCGCTTCCAATGGCACGAGAGCCTGGATGAGTTCATCGAGAAACATCACGACTTTCCGCTGGACCACGCGCTGCTTGCCCTGAATATGTCCGGCTTTCTCGGGCTGATCTATTCGGCGCTGAGGATCCGGGATCTCTCGATAGAGGTTAACCGCAGGCTGCAGGCCGAAAAGAACGTGGACTGGATTGCCTGTCACGACACGCTGACCGAATTGCCTAACCGCAGATTTCTGGAGTCCGTCTGCGCGCAATCGATGATCGATCAACGCACGCAGGAAAGCTATGCCGTGTTCAGCATCGATCTCGACGGCTTCAAGAAGATCAACGACCTCCTCGGGCACGATCACGGCGATGCGGTGCTGAAGGCCGTCGCTCAGCGGCTTTCTTCCCTCTTTCCCCGTGACCGCGTTTTCCGCCTCGGTGGCGACGAGTTCGTCGTTCTGGCGCGGCGCACCGGAAATGCCGATTTCGTCGCTTTGGGAAACCGCATCGTGAGCGCGGTCAGCAAGCCCCTCACATTCAACGGTGTCGCCGTCGATCTCGGCGCCAGTGTCGGCCTCGCGCTCCATCCTGAAAACGGCGACGATCTAAGCCAGGTCATTCGCCATTCGGACTGTGCGATGTATGTGGCGAAAAAGCAGGGGCGCAATCTGGTGAAGCCCTTCGTGCCGGCGATGCAGGAGGAGTTGGCGAAGCGGATCCGGGTGGAAGCGGATCTGCGAGCCGCCATCAAGAACGCTGAGATCGTTCCCTATTACCAACCTCTCGTCGACCTGAAGACGAAGGAAATTATCGGCTTCGAGGCGCTGGCGCGCTGGAAGACGGCATCAGGCGAATTCATCCCGCCGAACGAGTTCATTCCCGTGGCAGAAGAGGCCGGTCTGATCGTCGACCTGACGGATCAACTGCTGCGCCACGCCTGTAGCGATGCGCTTTCCTGGTCAAATCATCTGGTTCTGTCGTTCAACTTGTCTCCGATCCAGCTGAGTGACCGGTTGCTGGGCCTCCGTATTCTGAAAATATTGGGCGATGTCGGCCTGCCCGCGCATAGGATCGAGCTGGAGGTGACGGAGAGCGCCATCATCCAGGATGCGGTCACCGCACGGATCGTCCTCGACGATCTGGTGAACGCCGGCGTCCGGATTGCTCTCGACGACTTCGGTACGGGCTATTCCAGCCTGTCGCAGCTCTCGAACTACCGGTTCGACAAGATCAAGATCGACCGGAGTTTCGTCGCTTCGTTCGAAACCAACGACAAGCAGGACAAGGTGATCAAGGCCATTATCGCTCTCGGCGCGGGCCTCGGCGTGACGATAACGGCCGAAGGCATCGAAGAAGAAAGCCAACTTCAACGGCTTCAGGATCTCGGCTGCGACATCGGCCAAGGTTACCTGCTTGGCAGGCCGGCACCGGCCGAGAGCCTTGCCGCAGACCAGATCAGCGCCAGGATAGCGCAACGTCGCTGACGGGCCGACGGGCCGTCGAGGCTGAGTTGGAAGTCTCGTCGCACTGTTTCGAAAGATGAGCGGCCAGAATTAAACCAATGGTCAGATGGGCTCGCGTGTCATGCTGCACATCTTCTGTTTTCGCCTGTCTTCAGCGCAAGACCGCTGCACGCTTCTGCGCGACATGCTCTAGACTTCGGCAGTTTGCCAATCTACGGTAGTGCTCGGTGAGCCTGAAATCACATCAGGTCTCAGCCCCTTCGCAACGCCGACCGCAGTGAGTTTCGGTTCCGGCCTGCGCTTCAGCCCTCAATTCAACGCAAATCTCACCGCGCAAGCGGTAGGAGTTTCCATGGCCAATGCCCAATGCGCCTGTGGCGCTCTCAGATTGAAGCTTAGCGAACCACCACAATTGACGGCGCTGTGTCACTGTTTCGCGTGCCAGCGACGAACCGGCGCGCCGTTCAGCGCCAATGCGTTCTACGCAATCGACTGTGTCGAAATATCTGGAGCGTCTACGGAATTCATCCGGACCGCCGACAGCGGTCGCCAGGTTCGAATGCATTTCTGTTCAACCTGCGGTTCGACCGTCTATTGGAAGGCCGATGCCGCGCCTCTCTGGATCGGGGTGGCGATCGGTTCCCTTGCCGACCCAGCCTTCGCGCCGCCTGCCCTGTCGGTATTCGAACAATCGAAACATGGATGGGTGCAGCTTCAGGAAACGGTAGAGTGTTTCCAGGGCAGTCCAATCGGCCGGACTTAGCATGAATCGAGCTGCGAGCCTCGGTCCAAGGCCATTGCGGTCCGGTTGCGATTCCAAGACCCCTCCCCAACTTCGCCCCACAAGGGGGAGGGGCTAGGTGCCGCACCGCTTCACATAAGTCTCCACCGTAACGATCCGGAGAACGGTAACAGCCAACAAGACTTTTCTTTGATCGCCGCGGAGGACCGCAGCTTAGCCCCTCCCCCTTGTGGGGAGGGGTTGGGGAGGGGTCATCTCAGCCTGATGAGGGGCTTTAACGGGGCCGGTTTCCCCGATCTCCTCGGTTCGACGCCGCTCAAATCTCCCCAGCTTGCGGCCCCCAGACATCCGTCAGGGCAAAGCCGCCGGGATGTGGGTCGAAGGGGTCGAGGGCCACCTGAGTGAGGCCGAAGGTGAAGCCGCGGCCGGTGATGGTGGGGATGACCGCCGGGCGGCCGGCGACCTCGGTCACCGCCTGCAGGCCGACCTCGAATTCCGAGCCGATGATCGACTTCGAGGTGAAGACGTCGCCGACCTTGGCCTTGCCACGGGCATAAAGGGTGGCGAGATTGGCGGAATTGCCGGTGCCGCAGGGCGAGCGGTCGGCCCGGCCTGGCCACATGGTGGTGCAGGTGCGCACCGTGCCATCCGCCTCGGTATCGCGGAACATCACATAGGCGACGCCCGAGATTGCCGGGATTTCGGGATGGACGACCTTGATATCGCGATTGATCAGATCTTTCAGGATCATGCCGGCCTGGACGAGACCGGCGGCATTGGCCTTCTCGATCGTGAGATTGATCTGGCCGACATCGACGAGCGCATAGAAGATGCCGCCATAGCAGAGATCGGCCTTGACCTTTCCCCAATGCGGCGTGTCGATCTCGACGTCGAGCTCATGGACAAAGGAGGGCACCATGGTGAGCTTCACCTTCTCGCAGCGCCCGTCGCGGCAGGTGGCCACCGCCTTGACGAGGCCGGCAGCGGTTTCCAGCGTCACTGTCGTTTCCGGCTCCTTCATCTCGACGATGCCGGATTCGAGCAGTGCCGTCGTCACGCAGATCGAATTCGAGCCGGAACTGGCATGCGCCTGATCGGGCTGCAGGATGATGAAAGCAGCGTCGGCGTCGGGGTGCCTTGCCGGCAGCAGCATGTTGACCGAGCCGATCGGAGCACCGCGCGGCTCCAGGCAGAGAAAGCGGCGGAGCTCGTCGCCTTTCGGATCGGTGTTCAGCCAGTGCAGCTGCGCGGCGATGGTTTCGCCGGGAATCTTCGGAACGCCGCCGATCGCGACGCGGCCGATCTCGCCTTCGGCATGGACATCCAGCAACTGGATCGTGCGCTTCCATCTCATACAAGAAACTCCGGATCAGACGCGACGGCCGACGCCATCGACGCGGTTTCAACTTTTGTTTTAACGCAATTCCCGGCAAAAGCACTTCGCTTTGCCTGGGAAAACCGCTTCACACTTTTCCTGGAATTGCTCTAAATCAGAATCTGTCGATGCGGAACGGGGTCATATCGACCGACGGTTTCGCTCTGCTCACCATATCGCCGATCAACCGCGCTGTCGTCGCGGCATATGTCAGGCCGAGATGGCCATGCCCGGTGGCATAAAAAACACCCGGCATTTTCGAGGACGGCGAAATGATCGGGATCGTATCGGGCAAGGCCGGGCGGTGACCCATCCATTCCGTCGTCTCTTCAGCCTTCAGGCCGGGAAGCGCGCGCTGGGCGTGACGCACCAGCACCCGCGGGCGGCGGAAATCGGGAGCGGCGTCGAGACCGGCGAGTTCGACATTGCCGCCGACGCGGATGCCGCCGGCCGTCGGTGTCACCATGAAGGCGCGGTGCGGCCAAATTATCGAATAACGCATCGAAATGCCCGGCTTCATGATCTGCGTGTGATAGCCGCGCTCGGTCTCCAGCGGGATCGGTTCGCCGAGCTTGGCCGCCAGGGACCGGGTGTGGACGCCGGCGGCAAGCACAGCGGAAGCCGCCTCGACACGGCTGCCATTGTCGAGGAGGACGACGACGGTGCCATCGCCCTTGCGCTCGATATTCCTCACGGAGCCGGAGACGAAGGTTGCGCCTGCCGCCAGGGCGGCGTCGGCCAGTTTGACAACCAGCTTGTAGGGATCGCGAACCGACTTGTTGTCGGGGAGCAGCACCGCTTTGGCGATGACGGGCGACAGGGCGGGCTCATAATATTGGATGGCGCCGTTGCTCAACACCTCGAATTCGAGGCCGTAGCGCTGCATCATGGCGAGGTGGCCGCGATCGGCGGCAAACTCAGCCTCGGTCTCGTAGATCGCCAGGCAACCTTCCTCGGTCAGCAGCTCGGATGCGCCGATCGCCTGCAGCATCTCGCGGAAATCGGCGAGCGCCCGCAGCGACAGGCTCATGCCGGCATCCTCGATCTCCCTCAAGCGCGAAGGCCGGCCGGCGGCGAGGAAGCGCAGGAACCAGGGCAGCATCCGCGCGGCATAGGATGGCCGCAGCCAGACCGGGCCCTCGGGATCGAGCAGCCAGCCGGGGATCTTCTTCCAGGTCGACGGGCCGGAGCCGGCGGCGAAATCGAGCGCGATGCTCGCCATATTGCCGAAAGAGGTGCCGCGTCCGGGCTCACCCTTATCGATCAGCGTGACCTGAAATCCGCGCCGCTGCAAATCGACAGCGATCGAGGCGCCGATCACGCCCGCGCCGACGACGACCACCTTCTTCTTCGTCTCATCCGTCATGCGATCAACCCACCTGCACGGCAGACAGTATTGCCGTTCGTCAACCTGATATATCAGATCGGCGGGGCTGCCTAGAGCGGTTCAGCTTTTCACGGAAACGCGGAACCGCTCTAACCGTTTGGATTTACGCAATTCCGAAACTCAAAACCGCCGTGCACTTTTGCTGGAATTGCTCCGCGGAATTTTTACTGGCTTTCGGGCAGGCCGGCGCCGACACTGTCGCCGACCGAACCGACCGTGTTGTCCATCGACTGGCCGAGCCGTTTCAGCTGCGCATCGTAATTGCGCCGGGTGCGCGGATCGAAGATCGCGATCGGGGTGCTGACGGCGACGCTGACGGCACTTCCGGCGGTCTGGGCAGCCCCCATCGCCACCGCGCCGACGGCCTCGCCGAGACCGACATTGGAATCGGTGATCGTCTGGCCGGCAATCAGCCGATCACCGATCAGCTTCACCACTTCGGGGCTTTCGGCGAATTTGCCGTGGTTCAGCCGGTCGCCGCCCTTAAGCTTGGTGAGATCGAGCACGGTGATGCCGGCGGCTTCCAGCTTGCTGCGATAGGGCTCGGCGGAAGGATCAATCTGGCCGAGCCGGTCGACATTGCCGGAGATGCGCCGCGACAGCGCCAGCGCCCGATCATCCCTGGAGACGAAGATGGTGAAATGCGGCTTGTCTTTGCCGAGGCTCATGAACTGACGGCCGAAGACGTCGACATCGAGATCCGGCGAGGCAAGGATGACATTGTTGATCTTCGAAGCGACCTTACCGTTGCGGATCGCCATCTGCCGGAGCGCTTCGACGGTCAGCCAGGTGCCCATCGAATGGGCCATGACCGTGACGTCGCTGACGGCGGGATTGGCGGCGGTGCGGGTGAGCAGCTCTTCCAGCGCATCGCGGGAATAGTTGGTGCTTTCCTTGTCGTAATTATAATCGAAGATGCTGGCGCGCGACGGCCAGGTGAAAACAACCGGCGCGACGTCGGCATGCGAATCATGGACGATCTGCGCGAAGCGGTAGACGGCATCCTCATAGCGATTGTTGAAGCCATGCACGAAGACCAGCACGCGGCGGCTCTTCGGCATATGGCTCTTCAGCCAGCTTTCGCCCGCCCGCTCGCCCTCGAGCGGATCGACGGAGACGGTGACGAAATCACGGAGCGGATCGGCCGGCAGCCGCTTTGGCCATTGCACCTGGCCGACCTTGCGGTTGGCTTCCGGCGGGATCGACACATCGACGGCGTTGACGGCAAGCCCCGTGCCGCGTTCGCCGGAGAAAAGCACGGCCGGATTGTCGTCGGCAGCGCGCGTCGTCGCCACCAGGAGATCGACCTTCGACGTGCCCGGCGGCACGGTGCCGGCCGCCTGCATCACCCCGACTGGCCTCCCACCGCAGCCGGCGAGCACCATCGTTGCAACCAGAAGCGCTGCCAGAGCCGCATGCGAGCCGCGCCATTTGCCGATCATGACCAAACTCCAACCGGTTCACGCGCCGGACGGGCGGCACAGGTTCAAATAGTCCGACGAAGCCTGTCGAGTCAAACCGCGTGCTAGAGCAGCGCCGGCGGTTGGCATGAGGGGAAAAGAAAAGAGCCTGGCGCGGGAGGAGGTGCGCCAGGCTCTTGATCCTGACCGACAACTGGGAGGAGGAGTGTTGTCGGTCCGATGTAAGAGCGCTTGGGAGGAGGAGTGCGCTGCTTACGCGGATAGTGATACCCCATGCATTGGACCGGGAACAGCGAAATTACCGCAATGCAGCAATGCAGTGAACGCAAGGCTTGCCTTTTAAATGACAGGTCATCGCCTCATTTTGCAGCATCCTTGACCGGGTGGTCAAAATTTGCCGAAAGATGTGGCAATGGCGGCAGCCCCTCATCCGCCTGCCGGCCAGCTCCGCACTGTTCCCGCCCTCACGCCGCCTTGAAGACCTTTCGGCCTTCGGCGTCGAGCGCCGTGAACTCCTCATCCGACAGCGTGATGTCCACCGCCGCGACGTTTTCTTCCAGGTGCCTGACCTTCGACGTCCCGGGGATCGGCAGCATGACCGGGCTGCGCTTCAGCACCCAGGCGAGCGCGATCTGGCTGGGGGCGGCATTGTGCTTTCTGGCGATCGTATCGAGCAGCGAGCCTGATTGGGCGAGATCGCCGGCGGCGAGGGGATACCAGGGGATGAAGCCGATATTGTGCTTGGCGCAATAATCGAGCACGTCCTCGCTGGTGCGATCGACGAGGTTGTAGCGGTTCTGGACGGTGGCGACCTTGAAGTGTTTCGAGGCCGCCTCGATCTCGGCGACGGAGACTTCGCTCAGGCCCGCATGGCGGATGAGGCCGGCATCGAGCAGCGATCTGATCGCATCGAATTGTTCCTTGGCCGGCACCCTCGGATCGATGCGGTGAAGCTGCCACAGATCGATCTGCTCGACGCCGAGATTGCGCAGACTCTTATGCGCCTGCTGGATCAGATATTCCGGACGGCCGACCGGCAGCCAGATGTCGGGGCCGTGGCGGGTCAGGCCGCCCTTGGTGGCGACGACGGATCCGGCGCCATAGGGATGCAGCGCCTCCTTGATCAGCCATTCGGAGACATCGGGGCCGTAGGAATCGGCCGTATCGATGAAATTGACGCCAAGCTCCGGCAGGCGCTTCAGCGTCCGGATGGACTCGGCGTGATCATCGGGCTCGCCCCAGATCCCCTTGCCGGTAACGCGCATGGCGCCGAAACCGAGACGGTTGACCTCGATCTCGCCGCCGATCCTGAAGGTGCCTGACTTGGCTGCGTTGTGACTGGACATGATCTTTCCTCTCTTCGTCACTAAAATCATTCAATGTCGATGAAATGGCCGAAGCCGTCCGCTTCGCCAGCGCGGGGGATGCGGGGCTGGCGAGGATGGATCCGGTTCTGAATGTCTGCCGTGTCTGGTGATGCCCGGCATGGTGATGACCCGGCCGCCGCGGCGATATCGGACATGCGGCCGTGGCGACGCTTGCACATATAGGACGACCCCGCTGGGATAACAGGGAGGGGCCGAAAACATCGTCCTTCGACCGGCGCCGCAGCGGTGCGCCGGGATATCGGCCGGGGTGCGTCGAAGCCTGTCGCTTCCGCTTAGCCGTTGCGGCGTTCAGCCGACCGATTCGCCGGAAAAGGCGGCGACTTCGATGTCCGCCTCACGATATCTCGGGCGCTCGCGTGGGAGTTCCAACGGTTTGCGGCGCGAGATCCGGTAGACGGAGGCCGGCGGCAGGTTGCGAACCGTGCCGCCAATGCGAACGGCTTTCAGGCCGAGGCGATCGAGAATCGGCCGCGGCACCGGGCAGCGCGGACCATAGGTAAATTGATACACCGCCCCGCCCGGGCGCATATAGGTGAAGACGCCGGCAAGAATCGAGGCGATCTTGCGCGGCGACATCGACAGAAGCGGCAGGCCGCTGATGACGGCGCCGACCGGTTCGCCCTCGAAAATATCCGCCTGGGCCAGGTGGGCCGCGTCCATCTGCAATATGCGCGCCGCCGGGAACCGCGCCTGCAGGGCATGGATGAATTCCGGGCCGTATTCGATCAGCGTCAGATCCGTTTCGCTAATGCCGCGGGCAAGCAGCGCCCGGGTGAAGACGCCGGTGCCCGGGCCGAGCTCGATGATCGGCCCATCGAGCGCCGCAATTTCGCTGGTCATGATCCTGGCAAGTGAATCACCCGACGGCGCGATGGCGGCCACCCGAAGCGGATTGCTGATCCAGGAGCGGAAAAAATGCAGGAAATCGGAGCATGCAGCCTTTGCGGTCATGACTGTCCCACCTGTCTGAAATTCAATTGATTATGAATGCGACCATCGCGGCCAGAATGGCAATTCCAAGGCAGGGACGTCAATCGCCCTTGTGAGCCGGCATTTCCCACCTCTTTTCCCACCGGCGTCCGGCATTTTTGCATCAATGGCAGCTTTGACATATGGAGCGCCATCGTCTGCGGCGACGAAGGGCGGCCGGGAAGCCGCCCCCCGCCCCGATGGTCTGGTCGCCACCGCAAAGCGCCGTTAATAGTTGCAGCCGGAGCTGCTGGTCGGGTTGAAGCCGAGCTTGCAACCCATGTTCAGCGGCTTCTTCGGGTTCATCATATAGGGCGAAGCCATGCCCTTCGGGCTGCGTTCACCGATCGAACCGGTCGTGCCCCTGTCGTGCTGCACGCGGGTCTCGTTCCAGGCAACCGGCTGCTTGACCGAGCCCTGCTCCGTCGCGCTCGACTGGAGGGGAGCCGCTTGTGCTGCGAAGGCGGAAAGGCCGAACATTGCGCCGAAGGCCGCCGCCAGGCCGCCCTTGAACGTCGTCATCATTGTCATCTCCTTGGGAGGATCAGGTGAATTTACGCCGAGGAGTTAGGAAGCGGATCTGTCACAATCTACCGCATCGCAACAGAGGTCACGAACATGTGAGCGGCGCCCGAAACAGGAAAAAGGTGGCACACGCCGCCTTTTTCATTCGCCGGCTCAATAGCCGTTATCACAGGGCATGCTGCCGGGACCGATCGATCCCGAAAACGTAGGGTTGCACATTGTCGGAGCCGCCGGCCTGTTCACCGGCTGGCGGACGATGGAGCCGGTGGCGCCGGCCTCGACACCGAAAGCGGCAAGCGGATACCAGTAGCCATCGGAATGACGGCGGGTGCCGGGACGCTCCGTTCGAAAGCCTCGATAGCCATGCCAGAAACCCGGACGCGGCTTATATTGCACTGTTTTTACGTAGGAAACATTGGGCGGCCGAACCGTTTGAACGGGAGTGGCCTCAGCTCGGCCGATCGGCGCGAGGGCGAGAAGGGCACTGAGCGCGGTGGCGGAACGGACAATATTGAACATCTTCATGATAAACCCTCCTTCGTGGATTTATCCCGGCAAAATGCCTTTCCCAGCTGCGCGGTTCCGCACGCACGCGCAGCTTCCAAAACTCGTGATTGCAGGCGATTCCGCGTGAGATTTTCGCGAGAAAACGTGAAAAGCCGCGACGGCAAGAATGGCGCGAAGGGGCGCTGGCCAAGAATGCGAATTCTCTGTTCTCAATTCGCATATAACGCCCGATAACCCTGGGCGGACAGGCAAGCGACATATTGGCGA
The DNA here is from genome assembly GCF_030518245.1 of Rhizobium sp. CBN3. Lineage (NCBI taxonomy): Bacteria > Pseudomonadati > Pseudomonadota > Alphaproteobacteria > Hyphomicrobiales > Rhizobiaceae > Rhizobium > Rhizobium sp. CBN3. The sequence goes on along the minus strand of NZ_JAULSE010000006.1, from coordinate 202,139 downwards.
TGGGCGGCGCCGCGCGCCGTCGTTTCCGCTTCCAGCGCATCGGCCTCGGCATAGCCGGTCAGCTGCGCGCGCAGATCGTACTGCTTCTTCGCCTCGTCATACATAGCGTTGCCGTCGGTTACGCAAAGGCTGTGCGCAACGGACGGCGGATTGACCGGCACGCCGATGGGTAAAAGCACGGGCGCATTCGCATGGTCGACGCAGCCGGCAAGGGCGGCCATCGTCGCCGCCGCGCCCAAAGCCCGAAAAGTTCCCATCGCCATGCATTCCCCCGGCTGAAGCGCCTCAAACATCGTCAAACTCGCGGATACACGAGCAAGGTTGCGCGAAACTAGGCATGCCGGCAGCAGGCAACCACGCCACCAGCTCCTGGTTTGATCATCTTGCGGACTCATGAGGTACTCCTCACCAAGATCTATATAGCACTGCGGAATCCCGAAATTGGTTGGGGCATTGAAATCATTGCCTATTCCCGCGCCTCGACTTCTCACGAGGCGCGGCGAATTTCGGGATCCCGAAGCGGGGGAATTTCGGATTCCCGAAGTGGCGTTTTTTTCTTCCTGCCGACCCGCCCGCGTTTGTCTGCGGCAAGCTTGCGGTCCATCTCCGACCACTTGCGGCACCTCTCCGCCTGGCATCGCTGCCAATCGTTCGTTGGCGGCGCGCCTTCGTGGTCGCCGACAAAAGTCAGCGTGAACAGGTTGGGATGCGCGACACCGCTGCCCGCCCGGCCGCGGCGAACTTTGATGAGGCCCTTATATTCCAGCTCATCGAGGGCATCGGCCACATATTCACCGGTCACGCCGTAAGAGACGAACTGCGCGTGCGTCACGACTAGCTTGCCATTTTCCAGGGCGGCATGCGCGGTGTGCTCGATGATGATGCGGAAGAAGGCGCGGCTGGCATTCGCACTCAGCGACGTGAACGCCGCCGATTCCAGCAGCTGAATCGTCAGCCATTGCCAGCGAAGGCTGCTGTCGTTGCTCCCGCTTGGCGGCGCGGTATGTTTGCGCACAAGCGATCGCGTCTTGCCGGCACTGGTTCGGCTCTTGTCGCGAGGATTGAATTCCGCCATCAGCCCCTCGCCTCGGCTGCCGGCACGTCCTTCCCAGAAACGACAGAAGAACGCATTTTTTCAGGCGTGCGGAGGGAAAGACCCACCCAAGCACCCACATCACCAATCACTGCAAAATTCTTCGACATTCAACATTCCATGGTTGCAACGGTGAGCAATCTAGCGTAAGAACGTTTCATGAACTAGGAAAATAATCTTAGGCGATTTTGATATCACCGACGACGGGTAATTGCGGGGAAGGCCAGAATGCGAAAGAGCGGCATGAGGGAGAAGGGCTCGATGGTCTACGGCCAGCGGCTGATGGCATTGATTTCAATCTTGCTGGGAAGCGCCGTCCAGGCTTTTCCCTGCGATCAGCCAATCATGATATCGAATTGGTCGCTCTGTGCGATCGCCAATGTGAGCGACGAGGGTGGGCAGGCTGATTGGAAAGCCGTGCCTGCATGGACTCGTCAGAAAGCCATAAGCGCGTATTTCGGAAACGAGCCGCGGCTGCTAGCAAACCACGGACTCTGCAACGCCAAGTTTCAACGCGTCGTGCTCTGCCTGCCGGGATGGGACATGGGCGACCCGGATGAGTGCTCCTATCTGATTTGCAGCGGCTATTACTCATCCATGTCCGGGAAGAAAGACCGGGAAGACTTTGAGAAAGAGTTCAACTAGGCGATCTTTCGATACTTTTCGCTTTCCTGCATTGGGATTGAGAATCAAGCGGCGAAAAGAAGCGACTGCCGGAAAATAGGCGAGCCGAATATACCGGTGTTTCACGAGGCAGCTCACTGCTCGATAAAACATCGCGTTCAGGCGGCCACCTCGCCACGCCGAATGAATTGCCTTATGTGAGCAGGCGGCAGAGAATACGCAGTGGAGATCCTGCAAGCATGCAAACCCTATGGAAGAAGCCGGTGACGCTGGCCCTTGAAGGTCCGGATCAGTGGGTGGTTATCCAGACGACCCAGGCCGCCACATGGGCCCTGATCGAAGACTGGCCCACCGAGGAGGGCCCTGCGCTCGACAGAGCGTGTGCGGTTTGCGCCGATGTCATATCTGGGAAACGGAGCCGGGAAGAGGCGCGGCAGGCGTTCATTGAGGCTGCGATCGAAGCCGGGATTCCTATCAAGGAATGAGCGGCCGCCCCAGCTATTGTGCATGCCTCCAAGCGGGGAAGCGAGGAGCGAAGCGCTGATTGGGGCGGCAGCGATGTCCGACGCCTATAACTTTGCTGATGCATGTGGGAAAGAATGGCGCACCCGAAGAGATTCGAACTCCTGACCCCCAGATTCGTAGTCTGGTGCTCTATCCAGCTGAGCTACGGGTGCGTGGCAGAAGCGGCGGTGCCGCTTGCGTGGGCGATCCTCTAAAGGGTCCTTTCGGACATTGCAAGAGCATTTCTGAAAAAATCACGTCTTTGCCTGGTTGCGGCCGCGCCGGCTGAAATTCCGTCACTTCTCGCCGTGCGTCCGGTTGCGGTAATCGTCCAGCGAAACCGGGCGATCGGGAATCTCAATGCGGAACTGGGTGCCTACCGTCGGCTTTTCCACCAGTGCGATCGTGCCGCCATGGGCGAGCACCAGTTCACGGGCGATGGTCAGGCCGAGGCCGGTGCCGCCGGAGCGGGCCGAGCCGCGAAAGGCGGCAAAGAGGTTCTGGCGCGCCTTCAGCGGCATGCCGGGGCCGGTATCGTCCACAGTGATGCTGACGACGCTGCCGACACGCTGGGCGGAGACGGTGATGCGCCTGATAGCGCCGGGGCCGCCCTCGCCCGGCGAAGTCAGCGCCTGCAGGGCGTTGCGGCAGAGATTGTGAATAACCCGGAAAAGCTGCTCGCCGTCGGCATCGACTTCGAGATCGGCAGCGAACTGTTCGACAAACTCGATGCCGCTGTGCGGATCGATCGCCAGCATATCCTTGACTTCCTGAGTCAGTCCCAGCAGCCGAACATGGCGGCGGCGGGGCGCCGATTCGCTCGCCTTGCCGTAAGACAGCACCTCCGTCGTATAACCGACCGCGCGGTCGATGGTGCGCAGCAGCTTCGGCGCGAAGCTCTTGACCATCGGATCGTCGACATCGACGAGCCGGTCCGACATCAGCTGCGCGGAAGCCAGGATATTGCGCATGTCGTGATTGATCTTGGAAACGGCGAGGCCAAGAGCGGCAAGATTCTTCTGCTGCTTCAGCGTCTTCTGCAGCTCCATCTGCATCGAGGTGAGATTGCGGCCGGCCACCGCCAGCTCGTCACGGCCGCCGTCACCGATATAGATATGGGCCGGGTTCTCGGGATCGGAAGAGAATTGCTGCATGCTGCCGGTCAGCCGGCGAATCGGGCCGATCAGAATACGGTTGATCGCAAAGAAGATCAGCGTCGCCGTGAACAGCGAGATCAGTACCGAAAGCAGCAGCACGTTGCGGGAATAGGCGAACATCGCCGTGCGCAGCGGCCGATCCTTCATCACAACCTCGACGCCGACCTTGTTTTCACCGACCGGGCCGTAGACGCGGATCATCCTGCTGCCGCCGAAAATCAAGGTGTCGAGAGCGTCGCGGATCGCCGTCAGCGGCGGCACGTCGGTGAGGTCGTAGGATTCGTCGACGGAGGTCGGCATGTCGGTCGTCGCCAGCAGCCGCGACGTGCCTTCCTTGCGCAGCACGATCGCCTTGGTGCCGGTCGCTTCCAGCGTCTCCTTCTGCAGGGCGCGCGGCAGCTCGATCGGCTGCAGCCCGTCGATGACGATGGCGGCGGCGGCGGCCGTGTTCAGCCTGTCCTGCAGCCAGCGCATCCGCATGCTGGCGACCGAGGGAAAGAAAATCAGGATCTCGGCGAGCATGATGAAGACGACGGTGAGCCAGAGCAGCTTGCCCGAAAGCCCGCCGAACAAGCCGGACGGGCACCGCCCCTTGGCAGCCTCGCCGGCCGCCGGGATGTCAGCCGAAGGATCTTTGCCCTGGTCTCGAACCGGCATGGTCATCTCGCCCGATCGGCAGCGCTCGCCGCCCTCACCGTTGGGTTCATATATTAGACCAAGATGCTCCGCTTTCAAATCTTTGCGAGCAGCGTCACCTCGTCACAACAAAACGTGCGGAGTGAAGCCCCCTCCCCAACCCCTCCCTACAAGGGGAGGGACTAATTTGCGGCACCCGCGCAGCAAATAGCAGCCTTTCCGCGGATGAATCGGCGAAGTGGGAGGCGCCGGTGCTACAGGTTAAGCCCCTCCCCCTTGTGGGGAGGGTTTTGGGCGGGGTCGTTGCCCGGCGCGGACCGGGCAGAACTAACGCCGCCCGGAGGCGGCGTTAAAGGGCGCCTGATCAGTGGCGATCAGAACTCTTCCCAGCTCTGCTCGGCTGCGGCCGCATTGCCGCCGCCGAAGGCGCGGGTGACCTTGGCGATCGCCCGGCGGGCGGGCGAGGCGACCGGCTGCCTGTGCGGCTCGTTGCGCACAAGCGCCACGGGCGCCACCGCATCCGAAAGCTTGAATCGGGCGATGAGATGCACCAGCCCGTTGGCTTCGGCCGAGAGCCGGTGCGTGGCGGCGGAGGTTTCCTCCACCATCGCGGCATTCTGCTGGGTCACCTGATCCATCTGGTTGACGGCGGTGTTGACCTCCTTGAGGCCGGTCGACTGTTCGACTGCGGCCGTGGCGATCGAATGGATATGGTCGTTGATGGCGATGACGCGGGTGCCGATTTCCGACAACGCCTCACCGGTCGCCTGGACGAGCTTGACGCCGACCTGGACCTCGTCACCCGACTTGGTGATCAGCGCCTTGATGTCCTTGGCGGCCGTCGCCGAACGCTGGGCGAGTTCACGCACCTCCTGCGCGACCACCGCGAAGCCCTTGCCGGCCTCGCCGGCGCGGGCGGCTTCGACGCCGGCGTTCAGCGCCAGGAGGTTGGTCTGGAAGGCTATCTCATCGATGACGTTGATGATCTGGCTGATTTCGCGCGAGGCCTGTTCGATGCGGCCCATGGCCTCGACGGCGTTGCGGACGACGACGCCGGAGCGGCCGGCATTTTCCTTGGCTTCGGACACCATGACGGTTGCTTCATGCGCCCGCTCGGTGGAGTTCTGGACGACGGCGGTGATCTCGTCGAGCGCCGCCGAGGTTTGTTCGAGCGCTGCCGCCTGCTGCTCCGTGCGCTTCGACAGGTCGTCGCTGGCATTGCGCAGCTCTGATGTGTTGCCGTTCATCGCTTCCGTCGTCTCGCGCACTTCGCGCATCGTCGCCTGCAGCGTTACGAAGCTGCTGTTGACGTTCTGCTGCAGCTCGGCGAAGGCGCCCTGGAAATTGCCGTTCATCGTCTGGGTCAGGTCGCCTTCGGCAAGGCTTGCGATGACGCGGCGGGTCTCACCGATGCCGGCATCGACGCTCGACAGCAACGTGTTGATATTGCCGGCGAACTGATTGAGGTTTTCGTCCTGATAGTCCTTGTCGATGCGATGGCTGAAATCGCCAGCCGCAGCCGCGGCCACGACGACGGACATGCTCGACTGCAGGTCGTCGCTCTTGGCGCGCATCGCCGCCTCCTGGGCGTTCAGCCGCTTGACGGCAAGGCCGTTCTCCTTGAAGACCGCCACCGCGGCGGCCATCTCGCCGATTTCGTCCCTGCGGCTGGCAAAGGGGACTTCGGCGTCGAAATTGCCGCTGGCGACCTCCTTGATCGCGTGGGTGACACGCTTGATCGGGCGGCTCAGATGGCTGGTGCCGATATAGAAGCCCATGCCGATCCCGACCGCGATGCCGATCCCGGTAATGCTGAGCACGAGCATCAAGACCCAGGAGCGGAAGCTTTCGATCTCGGCGTTGACAGCTTCGAGCGCTGCCTTGTCGGTGGCGACGACCGCGTCGATTTCCGCCTGGAAGGCCTTGCGATTGGCGCGATTGGCTTCGTTGTTGCCCTGCTGGCTGGCGGCCTCGGGCCCGACTTCCGTGCCGAGGCGGGCCGTTTCCGTGCGGAAGGTGCGGAATTCGGCGGCGCGGGAGACAAGCTTGGCGAAGTCGGCCTTCTCGTTTTCAGGAACGAGCGGCGCCCAGCCGGCAATGACCTTGTCGATCTCATCCAGGGCGGCTGTAAGACCCTTGGCGAAATTCGGCGTATCCTTGATCGTCTTGGCGGCATAGATGCCGCGCGATTCCATAACGACCGCGGTGACGAAACGGTTGAGGCGCTCACCGGCATAGGCGCGGGCGGCGGCCTGCTCGTAGGCCGTGAGGTTGTGGCTGTATTCGCGCATGGCCGACAATGCCGTTGCGCCGATCAGAAGCGCCACCGCGCCCATCACCAAAACCAGCAAATTAATTTTCCCGCGGATCTTCAATGCAGTGCCTCCTAGCTACCCAAACTGCCTGGAAAGCAAATTCCCAGCCGGTGATCCGACTATCGGCGAAATTCCTTAAAGTTGGATTTCTAATATTTACGATTATGACCACTAAGAAATAGCCATGCCGGCGTCCGTCCGAGGCGCAAGTCGCTGAAAATCAGAGCTTTTCATCCCGGCGGCGACAAAGTACAACCTCCTGGAGCAAAGCGGGCACGTTAACACTTGTGTGCGAAAATCGCGCGCCGGTCAGCATTGCCAGTGAATTGATCTGGTATAATTGACTTTGGCGGCCTTCATCCGTATAAGCCGCCGCACGTCCGGTCACCTAAGGCCTTCATGGCCCGCCCGTTCGAAAAACAACGCTCCTTGCATCATGCAAATTCAAGAAGGGCCGCACTCCGCGGTGTTTAAATAAATGAAGCGTACCTACCAACCATCCAAGCTTGTTCGCAAGCGTCGCCACGGCTTCCGTGCGCGCATGTCCACGAAGGGTGGCCGCAAGGTCATCGCTGCCCGCCGCGCGCAGGGCCGCAAGCGTCTCTCGGCTTAAGGCCGGGTTGCCCGATAAGAGATGGCGGGCGAAGTGACGACCAGTGAGAAGAAACACGCTGTCGGGCGGCTGAAGAGCCGCCCGCAGTTTCTTGCCGTGCGCGAGGGCGAAAAACGCCGGGGAGGACTCTTCCTTCTCGAAATCCTCGACCGGAAGGAGCCCGACAGCCAGGCGCGTGTCGGTTTTACAGTCACCAAAAAACATGGCAACGCTGTCGAGCGGAACCGCATGCGCCGCCGCCTGAAAGAGGCGGTGCGGCTTCATGCGGGGTTTGCAATGCAGCCCGGACACGACTATGTGGTTGTCGCGCGCAGGGACGTGCTTGACGCGTCCTTCCAGGAATTGGCCGCGGAATTGATATCCCGCGTGGAAACCAGGCCGAAACACCGGCGCCCCGGAGACGGACGCCCCAGGAACCTATGATGGAAAACAACCGCAATTATTTCATTGCGATCGCTCTCTCGGTGCTGATCGTCCTCGGCTGGCAGTTTCTCTATATGAATCCGCGCATCGAAGCCCAGCGCAAGACGCAGGAAGCCCAGAAGGCGCAACAGCAGACCGAGCAGACGCAGCAGCCCGCGGCAGGCGGCCAGGCGCCTGCCCAGACGACCGGCGCGGCCCCGTCCGGCCAGGCGGCCGCGACGGCGACCCGCGAGCAGGCGCTCGAAAAGACTCCGCGCATCGCCATCGATACTGCTGCGCTTTCCGGCTCGATCAACCTTGCCGGCGCCCGGCTCGACGACCTGAAGCTCAAGGGCTATCACGAGACCGTCGACGACTCGAGCCCGACCATCACGCTGTTCAGCCCGGCGGAAACCAAGGATGGTTACTTCACCGAGCTCGGCTATATAGGCAGCGACGCGACCGGTGCGGTTCCCGGCCCCTCGACGCTGTGGACGGCGCCTGAAGGCGCCAAGCTCACCGAGAAGACGCCGGTGACGCTTTCCTATACCAATGACAAGGGCCTGACCTTCACCCGCACGATTTCCGTCGACGAGCGCTACATGTTTACCGTCGCCGACAAGGTTCAGAATTCGGGCCAGGCTCCTGCCTCGCTTTCCTCCTACGGCCGCGTGACCCGTTACAACAAGCCGACGACCCCCTCCGTCTACGTGCTGCACGAAGGTTTTATCGGCGTCATCGGCGACGACGGCCTGATCGAAACCAAATATAGCGCCGTCGAGAAGGAAGCCGTGGCCCCGGCAAAATCCACCGGCGGCTGGCTCGGCATCACCGACAAATACTGGGCGGCGACGATCGTTCCGCCGCAGACGTCAGCCTATGAGGCGCACTTCTCGTATTTTTCCGACGGTCAGCCGCGCTATCAGGCCGACTATAAGGACGATGCCTTCACCGTTGCGCCTGGCCAGTCGGTCGAGCTCAAGAACCTCGTCTTTGCCGGCGCCAAGGAAGTGCCCGTCATCGACGGCTACGAGGCCTCCTATTCGATCCCGAAGTTTGACCGGCTGATCGACTGGGGCTGGTTCTATTTCATCACCAAGCCGATGTTCAAGCTGATGGATTTCTTCTATCGCTTCTTCGGCAATTTCGGCGTGGCGATCCTCTGCACCACGATCGTCGTCAAGGCGCTGTTCTTCCCGCTCGCCAGCAAGCAGTACGCCTCGATGGCGAACATGAAGCGCATGCAGCCGAAGATGGAGGAGCTGAAGGCGAAATTCGGCGACGACCGCATGGCGCTGCAGCAGGCGACGATGCAGCTCTACAAGGACGAGAAGATCAACCCAATCGCCGGCTGCTGGCCGGTGGCGCTGCAGATCCCGATCTTTTTCTCGCTCTACAAGGTGATCTACATCACCATCGAGATGCGGCACGCGCCTTTCTTCGGCTGGATCAAGGACCTTTCAGCACCCGATCCGACGACGATCGTCAATCTGTTCGGCCTGCTGCCCTTCGAAGCGCCGACCTTCCTGCATCTTGGCGTCTGGCCGCTGATCATGGGCGTCACCATGTTCCTGCAGATGCGCATGAACCCGACGCCGCCCGATCCGACGCAGGCGATGATCTTCAACTGGATGCCGCTGGTGTTCATGTTCATGCTGGCAAGCTTCCCGGCCGGCCTCGTCATCTATTGGGCCTGGAACAACACGCTTTCGGTGATCCAGCAGTCGGTGATCATGAAGCGCCACGGCGTGAAGATCGAACTCTTCGACAATCTGAAGGGTCTGTTCCGACGAAAGACGGCGCCGTCGAAATGATGCCCACAAGCCCCGCTCCGGCGGGGCTTTTCATTTCCGGGCGGCCCGCGAAGCAAAGCGCGGTCGCCTCAAAGCTTGACATCCGCCCCTAAAACCACGAAGCCGACTGAAGACCGAACCCGGAGATTGCCGAGCCCGCATGCCCGAAACCGAAAAGCCGCTCTTCGGCCACCCATGGATCTTCATCCGCGGCGTCCCGTCGCTCAACTTCCTGCCGCCGGAAGGACCGCCTGAAGTCGCCTTCGCCGGCCGCTCAAATGTCGGCAAGTCGTCGTTGATCAATGCGCTGGTCGGCCAGAAGGGCCTGGCGCGCACGTCGAACACGCCGGGGCGCACCCAGGAGCTCAACTATTTCGTTCCCGACGGTTATTCCGGCGAAGCGGGCGACCTGCCGCCGACGGCGATCGTCGACATGCCGGGATACGGCTATGCGCAGGCGCCGAAGGAGCAGGTCGACAAGTGGACCAAGCTCGTCTTCGATTACCTGCGCGGCCGCGCGACGCTGAAGCGCGTCTACGTGCTGATCGACAGCCGCCACGGCATCAAGAAGAACGACGAGGAGGTGCTTGATCTGCTCGACAAAGCGGCCGTCTCCTACCAGCTGGTGCTGACCAAGACCGACAAGATCAAGGCGCCGGCCGTGCCGAAGCTGCTGGCCGACACGGCGGAGAAGATCCGCAAGCGTCCGGCCGCCTATCCCTATCTGCTGTCCACCTCCTCCGAAAAGGGCGACGGGCTCGACGACCTGCGCCAGGCGATCGCCGAAACGGTCGGCATTGCAACCTGGAAATAAAAGGGGCGCCCCGAAGAGCGCCCCTTCCTGTCGATACCGGTGGTCTTACATCTTCGGCAGCAGCACTTTGTCGACGACGTGAATGACGCCGTTCGACTGCTTGACGTCGGCGATGGTCACATGGGCAATGCCGCCGTTTTCGTCGGTCAGCGTGATCTTGCCCATGCTCTCCCTGGCTTTGATCGCGCAGCCGCCGACGGTCTTGATGTCGTGCTCGCCGCCATCATCCTTGATCATCTTGGCAACGGTTTTGGCCATAGCGTCCGCAGCCACCAGGTGGCAGGTCAGAACCTTGGTCAGCGTCGCCTTGTTTTCCGGCTTCAGCAACGTATCGACGGTGCCCTTGGGCAGGGCGGCGAAGGCCTCGTTGGTCGGTGCAAAGACCGTAAAAGGCCCTTTGCTCTCAAGCGTGCCGACGAGACCGGCGGCCTTGACGGCGGCGACCAGGGTCGTGTGATCCTTGGAATTCATGGCGTTCTCGATGATGTTCTTGTTGTCGAACATCGCAGCGCCGCCGACGACCGGGTTCTTCGCCGCAGCAAAGGCGACAGCGGACAGGGCGGTGGCAAGCGCAAAGCCGCGCAATAAGGACTTGATCATGATCTTCTCCTCTGGCCGGATAGTCTTCGCCGGCATCATGCCTGAGCGTCGTCCGGGCAATGCCAACTACGAAGGGATGCGCCGAAGAGTTTCAGAGGAGAGAAATTGATTATGGCCGGCGTACGGTGCCGCTCGCAATCACCGGACCGGTCACCTGTCCGCTCGGCGAGCCGCCAAAAGGCTCGAGGCTGACGGCAAGCGTTGCGCCAGCGGCGACATTGTTGCGCAGATCGGCGGGAATGACGAGTTCGCCGCTTTCGCCGGGCTGGAAGATGCCGAGCGATTTCGGGGCGCCGCTGCCCGGCACCAGCCAGAGTTCCAGCGATTTCTCCTCCGGCCTGCCGGCCGCGACCGGCACGATCTTCAGCCGGCCGCTCTGGATTTCGTAGGAAGCGTGGAGATTGATCGCGTTGTTTTGACCCGCAAGTTCGGCCACCAGCGGTGTCGGCCCCTGCGGCTGCGGCACGAGGCCGGAGGCGAAGATGACGGCACTGACGGCGACGACGATGCAGGCGAACGCCAGTGAGCGCCAGAAGACCGCCGAATTCCACAGCCCCTGCGAAAAGGATGCGGGCTTTCCGGCATCGCCGAACAACCGAGACTCGATCTGCTTGAAGGTTTCCCGACTCGGCGCGACGCCGTCATATTCGTCGTTGAATGCGGAGAGGTTGGTTTCCCAACGGCTGACGATCGCAGCAAAGGTGCGGTCGCGGCGCATGCGCTCTTCCACCACCCGGCGATCCTGCAGCGACAGGACGCCCAACACATATTCACCGGCGAGGACCTCGTCGCGGGAGCGATTTCCCTTACTTTTGTCGGGCGATGTCATCGTTCCATGCACTCTCTCAGTTTCAAGAGCTGCGCCTGAGCCAGGTCCGCATCGTGTCCAGCGGAACGCCGAACTGAGCCGCCAGTTCCTGATAGCTCAGCCCTTCGACATAAGCCCGTTTCACGGCGACCGCACGATCAGCTTCCAACTCTTCCATGCAGGTGTCAATCCGCCTTCCTTCATCCTTCGTCACCGTCTGTCTTTCCAGGTCGGGTTCGGAATCGACAAGATCATAAAGGCGGTCGAGTTCGTCGGGCTTGCGGGCGCGCCGCCGCATATCGATCGACCGGTTGCGGGCAATCGCGACCAGCCATGCCGAGGGCGCACCCGACGCTGCCTGGAAACTCCAGGCCCGTTGCCAGATGCTGACATAGACTTCCTGCGGGGCCTCCTCGGCCTCCGTGCGATCCATCAGGATAGGCATGCAGACTGCGAAAAGTTTCGGTGCGGTCTGGCTGTAGAGGGCACCGAAGGCCAGGCGATCGCCAAGCGCGACGCGACCGATCAGGTCCTTGATCTCATCGCCTTGCATGCCGTTCCTTCATATCGTGCTTGCGCTCAGCCGGGGGCTCGAACTCGTCCGCCTCCGTGCCAATACGAAAAACTATTGCGGTCTGGATTATTCCCTCTGTCAGAAACTTGCGATAAAAGGCCGCGATCAATTCTGCGGGGTTCCCATGAACGAAACCGAAAGCGAACTTCAGGCACGGCTTCTGGCGAAGGCGCTGCCCTTCATGCAGCGTTACGAAAACAAGACGATCGTGGTGAAGTACGGCGGCCACGCGATGGGCAATCCCGAGCTCGGCAAGGCCTTTGCCAGCGACATCGCGCTTTTGAAGCAGTCGGGCGTCAACCCGATCGTCGTTCACGGCGGCGGCCCGCAGATCGGCGCCATGCTCACCAAGATGGGCATCGAATCGAAATTCGAAGGCGGGCTTCGCGTCACCGACCAGAAGACGGTCGAGATCGTCGAGATGGTGCTCGCCGGCTCGATCAATAAAGAGATCGTCGCGCTGATCAACCAGACCGGCGAATGGGCGATCGGCCTTTGCGGCAAGGACGGCAACATGGTCTTCGCCGAAAAGGCGCGCAAGACCATCAAAGATCCGGATTCCAACATCGAGCGGGTGCTTGATCTCGGCTTCGTCGGCGAAGTGGTCGAAGTCGACCGCACGCTGCTCGATCTGCTCGCCCGCTCCGAGATGATTCCGGTCATCGCGCCCGTGGCGCCGGGCCGCGACGGCGCGACCTACAATATCAACGCCGACACTTTCGCCGGCGCCATCGCCGGCGCGCTGAACGCCACCCGCCTGCTGTTTTTGACCGACGTTCCAGGCGTGCTCGACAAGAAGGGGCAACTGATCAAGGAGCTTTCCGTCGCCGAAGCGCATGGGCTGATCGCCGACGGCACGATCTCGGGCGGCATGATCCCCAAGGTCGAGACCTGCATCGATGCGATCAAAGCCGGCGTGCAGGGCGTCGTCATCCTCAACGGCAAGACCGCTCATTCCGTCCTGCTCGAGATCTTCACCGAGCACGGCATCGGAACGCTGATCGTTCCCTGATCGAGGACTGCGCCCCTCATCACACGAGGGGCGCATCTTCCTCACGCCGGCGCACCGCCCGCCCAACTCTTTCCTGCTCCCGCGCCCCATTGTCCCACGATTACGCCGGCATGGGATTCGCCCGCCGCTCAAGGCAAATCCTTCGCGCGAGCGCGCGCCTGGCTTTCCTTTTTGATCGGCCGGCCGATCGGGCAGACCTCCTGCACGAAGCCGTTGAGCGTGTTGACGAGATTGTTCTCGATCAGGGAATAGTGAACGAACTGGCCCCGTTTCTCCCGTCGGATCAGCCCCGCAGTTTCGAGGACGGAAAGATGCTGCGAAACGGCCGGCTTGGACATGCTGAAGCGGTCGGCTATCTCCCCGGCGGTCAGGCCCGATGCGGAGAGATAGGCGAGGATTTTTCGCCGTGGCGCGCTGGAAAGCGCATGGAATACCCGTTGCGCGGCGCCGACAGAGCTGCCTTCTGCAAGGTCATCGAAAGTCTCGTCTACCAAATCCGGTCTCCGTGGCGCGGCATCATCTCATCGATGCGCCACAAATTAAGCAATTAGCTTATTGCTTAATTATTTTTTCTGACGCAAGGTAATTAGGCAATTTCTTAATTAATGAACGGGCGGGCGATGTTCAAGCGGAGAATGCGCCCGATCGGAAGGAGTTTGCATGAGCAGTATTTCCACCGGACGCATGATCGATAACAACAGCGATCCGGCGAAGGGCAGAGTGGTCTGGGTGCCAGCAAAGTCGATCTGGATCACCGCCATGAGCCTGACCGCCATAATTGGCGGGCCGGCGACCTTCACCTGGGGCGCATTTGCCGTCTTTATCCTCGCGACCGCCATCACGATCTGCCTCGGACATTCGGTCGGCATGCACCGGCTCCTGATCCACAGCTCCTTCCGCACCCCTCTCTGGATCGAGTATTTTCTCGTCTATCTCGGTACACTGGTCGGCATGGCCGGCCCCTGCGGCATGATTTACGCGCATGACATTCGCGACTGGGCGCAGCGGCAGCGAAACTGCCATGACCTGTATGCCCACCGACGGCCTTTCCTGGTCGACGCCTTCTGGCAGATGCATTGCGTCATGAGGCTCGCCCATCCGCCGCGTTTCGAGATTGAAGAGCGCGTGCGGCACGATCGCTTCTACCGCTTCCTGGAGGCGACATGGATGGCGCAGCAGCTTCCCCTGGCGCTCGCGCTTTTCGCGCTCGGCGGGCTGCCGTGGCTGGTCTGGGGGACTGCGGTGCGGATATCGGTATCGCTGATCGGGCACTGGCTGGTCGGCCATTTCGCCCATCGTGGCGGCCATCAGGGCTGGAGCGTCGATCATGTCGCAGTGCAGGGCTACAACCTGCCGCGTTTCGGGCTCGTAACCTTCGGCGAAAGCTTCCACGGCAATCACCACGCTTTTCCGCAATCGGCCAGACTCGGCATCGAACGGGGCCAGTTGGACCTCGGCTGGTGTTTCATCCGGCTGCTGGAAAGGCTCGGTCTGGCGTCGGCGATCAAGCTCCCACACATGATCACGCCGCGGGAAGGGCTGCGACGTGTCGGATTATCCGCAGATGCCGGTGCCCCGTTGTCCTGTGGCACGGCGTTGGGCGGGTGCGCTGGTGGGCGGGTGGATGCAAGGAGCGGCGTTGGAGCGTGTCCTTCGAGGCTCCGGCCCTCGGCCTGCGCACTTCAGGATGAGGGAGGTTGGTGGATGCCGCGCCCATGAAAGAGATTGCCGGATGCCGCGTCCATGAGATGCATGCCGCGCCGGAATAGGGGTGTTGGAAGATTCCGTGGTTGTCGATCTTCGCGCGGATCCATCGCCCCCAAGTGACGAATCCTTCCGAGAGGTCGCAAATCGTACAATGAAGCCTTGGCAAGATTTCGAATCGTGCTTTAGGTTGCGCCCCGAAAACTCAACGGGTCGAGCAAAAGATGCGCCTTACAGACTGCTATAATTTTCACGATTTCCGGCGCATGGCCAAACAGCGTCTTCCCGGGCCGATCTTCGACTATATCGATGGTGCCGCCGATGACGAGGTGACGTATCGGCGCAATACCGCGGCTTTCGAAAATTGCGATCTGGTGCCCGATGTTCTCAAAGGGGTGGCCGAGGTCGATATGTCGGTGACGGTCATGGGGCAGAAGCTCGCCATGCCGGTCTATTGCTCGCCGACGGCGCTGCAGCGGCTGTTTCACCACCAGGGCGAACGGGCAGTCGCGGCGGCAGCGGCGAAATACGGCACGATGTTCGGCGTCTCCTCGCTCGGCACGATCAGCCTGGAGGAGGCCAGGCAGATCAGCGACGGGCCGCAGGTCTATCAGTTCTATTTCCACAAGGATCGCGGGCTGAACCACGAAATGATGGCGCGGGCGAAAACGGCGGGCGTGCAGGCGATGATGCTGACGGTCGACAGCATCACCGGCGGCAATCGCGAGCGCGACAAGCGCACCGGCTTTGCCATTCCCTTCAAGCTCAATCTCGCCGGCATGATGCAGTTTGCGATCAAGCCCTCCTGGGCGATCGGCTGGATGACGCACGAGGCTTTCCGGCTGCCGCAGCTCGAAAACCACGTCAAGATGGACGGCGGTGCGCTGTCTATCAGCCGCTACTTCACCGAAATGCTCGACCCCTCGATGTCGTGGAACGACGTGGCCGAGATGGTGCAGGCCTGGGGCGGGCAATTTTGCCTGAAGGGCATCATGTCGGTGGAGGACGCCAAGCGCGCGGTCGAGATCGGCTGCACCGGCATCGTGCTGTCCAACCATGGCGGCCGCCAGCTCGATGGCTCGCGCAGCGCTTTCGACCAGCTGGCCGAGATCGTCGATGCCGTCGGCGATCGGATCGACGTGATGATAGATGGCGGCGTGCAGCGGGGAACGCATGTTCTTAAAGCGCTGTCGCTCGGGGCTAAGGCCGTCGGGCTCGGCCGCTACTATCTCTTCCCGCTGGCCGCGGCCGGACAGCCCGGCGTCGAACGGGCGTTGGAGACGATGCGCACCGAAATCGAGCGCGACATGAAGCTGATGGGCTGCACCTCGGTCGACCAGCTGACGCGGCGCAATCTGCGCTTCCGCTCCTGAGCGGAACAGTCACTCCGGGCCGCAGCCTTTCCTCAGGATGCGGCCCTCGCATGTATTGGCCTCAGAGCAGGCTATAGATCGCCGCAGCCTCCTGCCTCAGCTTTTCCATCATCGAACGGTAAGGCCCCGGCCCATAGCTGATGCGGCCAACCCCGAGCTTCGCCAGGGTTTTAACGTCAGGCGCGCCTGCCCGCATCATGACGTTCACCGGCAGCGACGAAGCCGCGCAGATCTTTTCGATCAAGGCGGGATCGATCAGGCCGGGCACGAAGAAGCCGTTGCCGCCGGCCGCCGCATAGGCCCTGCCCCGCTCGATCGCCTCGTCCACCAGACCGGCATGTTTCGAAAGGTCGCTCTCGGCGAGGAAGAGGTCGGTGCGGGCATTGATGAAGAAAGGCATGTCTTTGCCGTCGGCCATGGCGCGAATGGCGCGGATGCGGGCTGCCTGGCTGTCGACCGGATAAAGCGCGTCGCCGGCGACCACCCGATCTTCGAAATTGATGCCGATGGCGCCGACATCCACGAGCTTGGCGACATTGGCGGCCGCCCCCTGAGGCTCTGGCGAATAGGCACCTTCGAAATCGACCGAGAGCGGCAGGTCGACAGCAGCGGTGATGGATTTCGCCGTCTCCACAAGCACCGGCATCGGCAGCTTTTCGCCATCGGCAAAGCCGTGGGCGGCGGCAACCGACCAGCTTCCCGTTGCAAGCGCCTTGGCGCCGGCATCGGCGACGGCCTTTGCCGTGCCCGCATCCCAAATATTGTAGAGCACGATCGGATCGCCCTTCCGGTGAAGCGCGGCGAATGCCTTGGCCTTTTCAGTCTGGTTCATGCTGTCTCCTCCATCCTTGTTTGCGTACTGATCTTCTCTTCATGCCGCAGCAGCCACTGCTTGCGCCAGAGCCCGCCGCCGTAACCGGTCAGCGAGCCATCGGCGCCGAGGATACGATGACAGGGCACGATGATGGCAAGCTGGATGGCGCCATTGGCGCGGCCGACCGCACGCACGACTTCCGGCCTCTCCATCTCCCTGGCGAGATCGCCATAGGCGCGCGTCTGCCCGATCGGGATCTCCATCAGCCTTGCCCAGACATGCTTTTCGAAGGGCGTGCCGCCAAGCGCCAGCGGCGTCCTGAAAACGGTCAGCCGGCCTTCGAAGTAGTCGCGGATCTCCGCCTCGATCTGATCGATCGCCGGGGTGCGGCCAATCGCGACGGAGGAGCGGACGCGATTCTGCAGTGCTTCGAGTTCGCTCAGCAGCGCCTTGCGATCGTGAAATTCGAGAAGATGCAGATGTGTCTGATCGCCGACCGCGATCATCGGTCCGAGCGGCGTATCGAACCAATCGGCAAAGAGCAGCTCGCGGTTCTGCGAGAGCGCCGGCGCCTTGCCGACGAGCCGCTGGTATGCCGCCCGGAAACCGCTCGGAGAACCGTATCCGGCGTCGAGCTGCGCATCGATGACGCGCGCGCCGTCGGCGAGCTGCCGGGCCGCTTCGCCGAGCCTGATATAACGGACGATGTCATGGAAGGTCATGCCGAGCGCCCGCTTGAAGGCGCGCCGCACGGTCGAAGGATCATGGCCGCGGCGCACGAGCTCCTCCTCGGTCCAGCGAACCTCCGGCTCTCCGTCGAGTGCGGCAAGCAACAGATCGACGACCGGCTCCCTGCCCGGCTGCTCCAGCGGCCTGCAGCGCCGGCAAGGGCGGAACCCGGAATGCATGCAGGCGGCGATTGTCTCGAAGAACAGCGTATTTTCCCGCTTCGGCTTACGCGCCGGACAGGTCAGACGGCAGAAGATGCCTGTCGTCTTGACGCAGACATAGGCCTGGCCTTCATAATCGGCGCTGCGCGCGATCAGGGCATCATAGAGCGTATCATCGTCGGGACGTTCGAAAAGCATGTGCGCTTTCTAACATCCAACGCCGGCCACGTCCGCCGAAAATCGGGCGTCTATTTTTTCTTGTCGATTTCCTTGGACGAGCAGCCATGCCATAAGACCGCCATGACCAAGATCGACCGTACGCCTGAAAAAGCCGATTTCGAACACGTGACAGACTGGGTGTTCGATCTCGACAACACGCTCTATCCGCATCACATCAATCTTTTCGCGCAGATCGACAAGAACATGACCGCCTATGTCGCGGCGCTGTTACAGATGGAGCGGGAAGAAGCGCGCAAGCTGCAGAAGCAGTATTATCTCGACCACGGCACGACGCTGCAGGGCCTGATGATCCATCACGGCATCGACCCGAACGATTTCCTCGAAAAGGCGCATGCGATCGATTATTCGGCGCTGGCGCCGCAGCCGGAACTCGGCGAAGCGATCAAGGCGTTGCCGGGGCGCAAGTTCATTTTCACCAACGGCAGCGTCAAACATGCAGAGATGACCGCCGGAGCGCTGGGCATTCTCGAGCATTTCGACGATATTTTCGACATCGTCGCCGCCGATTACGTGCCGAAGCCGGCGCAGGCGACCTACGACAAGTTTGCGGCGCTGAAGCGGGTCGAAACGAACAAGGCGGCGATGTTCGAGGATCTGCCGCGCAATCTGACGGTGCCGAAGGCGCTCGGCATGCAAACCGTGCTGCTGGTGCCGCGCAATCTGGAAGAGACCGTCGTGGAATGGTGGGAAAAGACCAGCGGTGACGAGGATCACATCGATTTCGTCACCGACGACCTCGTTGCATTTCTCGGCAAGGTGACCAGATCCGGCGGCTGACGGCTGAGCCTTTGCGGGTTACCAAAGTTTCACCCAGCTTACCGATGTTTAACTGGGTCTTTGAGGGCCGCTGCCGTAGCTTCTTTCGTGAGGGGACACCTTACGAAAGGGAAACACGATGTACCGCAACAAGCTGATACTGGCAGCGCTCTCCTCCGTCCTAATCTTCGGCGCTGCAGCCGGGGCAAGCTTTGCCGCACCGGGCGACGGGCCGCGCCCGCGCCCGCATCATGCCGGCATGGACCGTCCGGGCCGCGACGCCTTCCTTGAAATCACCTATGTCCGCATGCTCAAGGAGTTCGACGCCAATAAGGACGGGAAGGTCTCCAAGGAGGAAGCGACCAGCGGCCTCGACAAGATCTTCGCCGCCATCGACACCAACAATGACGGGTCGCTGACGCCCGGCGAAATCCGCCAGTACCGGCAGACGCAGCTGCAGGCGATGAGAGATCAGCACAAGCAGGAGGCTGGCAACGAAAGGGACGCGAACGCCGCGCCCGACATGCCGGACAGCGAATCCGGGCGGCCGCCGCGCGACGGTCATGATGGTCATCGCTGGATGCGTCATGGCGGCAACATCACGCGCGCCTCGATGATCATGCATCGGATCGACGCCGACGAGAACGGCCAGATTTCCAAACAGGAGGCCGTGGCCGCCTTCGACAAGCTGTTTACACGCATGGACCGCAATAAGGATGGCGTCATCTCGATCGACGACATGCCGGATCGGCCGCTGCTGTAAGGGCGGACGAACCCTTGCCTCCGATCTTTCCCCGCTCCGGCGGGGAAAGATCCCTCCCGCTGGGCTGAAGGCGGCCCCTACTCCCGATGCTCGTAAAAATCCTGGACGATCTTCCACGCGGCGTCGGCCGTGTCGACGAAGCTGATCAGCTTGACGTCATCGGGCGCGATCGTGCCGAATTCGGCCAAGGCCTCGAAATTGATGATGCGGCGCCAGAAGGCCTCGCCGAAAAGGATCAGCGGCAGACGTTCCATGCGGCCGGTCTGGATCAACGTCAGGCATTCGAAGAATTCATCGAGCGTTCCGAAGCCGCCGGGAAAAACCGCGATCGCCTTGGCGCGCACCATGAAATGCATCTTGCGAATGGCGAAATAGTGGAAGTTGAAGCTGAGCTCCGGCGTCACATAGGTGTTCGGAGCCTGTTCGTGCGGCAGCACGATGTTGAGACCGATCGACGGCGCGCCCTCATCGGCTGCGCCGCGATTGCCAGCCTCCATGACGCCGGGGCCGCCGCCGGTGACGATGACATATTCCTGAAAGTCGAAGCCCGCCGAATATTTCGAGCAGAGACGGGCAAATTTGCGCGCCTCGTCATAATAGACGGAGGCGGCCTCCAGGTTGGCGCGCTGGATCTCGTTGCGCGCCGCCCAGGCACTTTGGCCGGGAGCGGGAATGCGGGCGCCGCCGAACATGACGACGGTCGAGCGGATGCCGCGTTCGGTCAGCATCATCTCGGTCTTCAAGAGTTCCAGCTGCAGGCGGATCGGCCGCAACTCCTCGCGGCAGAGGAAATCCTCGTCGACATAGGCCAGGCGATAGGCCGGCGACAACGTCTGCGGCGTCTTCGGCACGGCTTCGGCGCGCTGCCTGTCGGTCGAGCTGCTCTTCAACGGGTCCCATACGCCATCCTTGCGCCGCGAACCGCCGTTTCGTCCCTTCGCCATGTCGAAATGCCTTTCAGTATTGCCGGCCGTGAGACCGGATATGTCGCTATAACGCCTTGAATCCAGGTATGATCTTGTTCGAAAAATCATTCCGTTCTACGGGTGCATGCTGTAGAGCAGGACAAACCCACGCCGATCGCATCTCCGGAGACTCCGCCGTCTCCACGATAAAGATCGAAGTTTAAGGAATTCTCATGAGCGCCACCGACCTCGCATCCCTGGAAAAGACCATCGAAGCCGCCTTCGACAATCGCGACAATGTGAAGATGTCGACGAAGGGCGAGGTCCGTGATGCGGTCGAAGCGGCGCTCGATCTGCTCGATTCCGGTAGGGCCCGCGTGGCGACCCGCGGCGCCGACGGCGCCTGGACGGTCAATCAGTGGCTGAAGAAGGCGGTGCTCTTGTCCTTCCGCCTCAACGACATGGACGTGGTCAAGGGCGGCTCCGGCAATTCCACCTGGTGGGACAAGGTTCCCTCGAAGTTCGAGAACTGGGGCGAAAACCAGTTCCGCGCCGCAGGCTTCCGCGCCGTGCCGAACTGCGTCGTGCGCCGCTCGGCCTATATCGCCCCGAATGCGATCCTGATGCCCTCCTTCGTCAATCTCGGCGCCTATGTCGGCGAAGGCACGATGGTCGACACCTGGGCAACGGTCGGCTCCTGCGCGCAGATCGGCAAACACGTGCATCTCTCCGGCGGCGTCGGCATCGGCGGCGTGCTCGAACCGATGCAGGCCGGCCCGACCATCATCGAGGACAATTGCTTCATTGGCGCCCGTTCCGAAGTGGTCGAAGGCTGCATCGTCCGCGAAGGCTCGGTGCTCGGCATGGGCGTCTATATCGGCAAGTCGACCAAGATCGTCGACCGCGCCACCGGCGAGGTGATGTACGGCGAAGTGCCGCCTTATTCCGTCGTTGTCGCCGGCTCGATGGCGTCGGCCAACGCGACGATGGCAAACGGCCAGCCGGCGCCGCATCTCTACTGCGCCGTCATCGTCAAGCGCGTCGATGAACAGACCCGCTCGAAGACCGGTATCAACGAGCTGCTCAGAGATTGATGACACCGGGGCCTTGATCCGGTAAACAGGCGACGTCTTTTGGGCGAGGCGGCCCCGCCTTGCCATGTCTTTGCCATTCCCGCCGGATAGTTCGACCGCCATGACCGCTACCGATCCCGTCGCCAATCTGCAGACGCTGATTCGCTGCCCCTCCGTCACACCAGCCGAAGGAGGCGCGCTGACGGCGTTGGAAGCGATGCTTGCGCCGCTCGGCTTCAAAGTCGACAAAGTGAGAGCGAGCGAAGAGGGAACACCCGACATCGAGAACCTCTATGCCCGCCTCGGCGGCGACGGTCCGCACCTGATGTTTGCCGGCCATACCGATGTGGTGCCGGTCGGCGATGAAGCCGCCTGGACGCACCCGCCTTTTGCCGCGGAGATATCAAAGGGCGAGCTCTTCGGACGCGGCGCCGTCGACATGAAGGGCGGCATCGCCTGTTTCGTCGCCGCGGTCGCCCGTCATATCGAAAAGAACGGGCCGCCGGCCGGCTCGATCTCTTTCCTCATCACCGGCGACGAAGAAGGCCCGGCGATCAACGGCACGATCAAACTGCTGCAATGGGCGGCGGAGCGCGGCGAGCGCTGGGACGCCTGCCTTGTGGGAGAACCGACCAATCCGGACCGGCTCGGCGACATGATCAAGATCGGCCGGCGCGGCTCGCTGTCGGGCAGGATCATCGTCCACGGCATTCAGGGCCATGCCGCTTACCCGCACCTTGCCGACAATCCGGTGCGCGGCATGCTGCAGCTGACGCAGGCGCTGATGGATCCGCCTTTCGACGGCGGCACCGACGATTTCCAGCCGTCGAACCTCGAAGTGACGACGGTGGATGTCGGCAATCCTGCGACGAACGTCATTCCGGCCAAGGCATCGGCAAGCTTCAACATCCGCTTCAACGACAGCTGGACCGTCGAAACGCTGCGCGCCGAAATCCTGCGCCGGCTCGAAGCCGCCGCCGTCGATGGCCAGTTGCGTCCGGGCCGGCAGCCGGTCAAATACGATATCGTCTGGGCCGACCGGCCGAGCCATGTCTTCCTGACCCGCAACAACGCTCTGATCGCTTCGCTGTCGTCTGCCGTCGAAAGTGTGGCCGGCCGATCTCCCAAGCTTTCGACCACCGGCGGCACGTCGGATGCGCGCTTCATCAAGGATTATTGCCCGGTCGTCGAGTTCGGCCTGGTCGGCCAAACGATGCACATGGTCGACGAGCGCGTCACTGTTGCCGATCTGGAGACGCTGACGGCGATCTACGAGACTTTCATCGACCGCTGGTTCGCCCATGCCGGGTCTTAGGGAAGTCCAGTATTATCTGGCCGGCCTCTGGCTGCTGATCCGGATGGATCCGCGCGGCTTCCGCTTCCTCGATCTGTCGGAGCGCGGCGTCAACCGGTCGTTTTGGGCAATGGCCTGGTGCCTGCCGCCGATGGGCATTTCCTGGCTCTGGTGGCGACAGGCCTTCCTGCGGTCGATGCCGCCGGAGGCCGATGTCGATCTTGCCTTCTACATCAGGCTCGGCCTTGTCGAGGTCGCCAACTGGTTCGTGCCGCTGGTCTTTGCTGGGCTGCTGCTGCTTGCCTTCCGCATGGGCGAGCGCTTCGCCCCCATCGTCGTCAGCGTCAACTGGCTCGGCGTGCCACTCTCCTATATCAACGGTCTGCTGCTGGCGCTGGTGTTCTTCCTGCCCGGCACCGTCGGCTTCGTCTCGCTGCTACTGCTCGCCTTCATGCTGGCGCAGGTCTTCGCTTTGGCGCGTATCCTCAGGATGATCTGCCATGATCACGCGCTGATGGTCGGGGCGCTGACGCTGGTGCTGCTGGTGCCATCGATGATCCTTTCGGAATATCTGCAGCACTTCCTCGGCATCTACCCCGCCTGACCCGCGCTATAGCATGAGCATCAGAGATCGTCGTCGTTCTCCTCGGCGGGCCTGCGTCGGTCGGTGATCACCTCGGGATAATCCACCTGCAGGAAATAGAGCCCTTCGGGCGGCGCCACCGGGCCGCAGGCCTTGCGGTCCTGCGCCTCGAGCGCCGCCTGCACATCCTCAGGGGTCCATTTGCCTTCGCCGGCAAGCTTCAGTGTGCCGGCGAAGGAACGGATCTGGTTGTGGAGGAAGCTCTGCGCCGTGGCGCGGATCTCGATCAATTCGCCATTTCGCGTCACGTCAAGCCGGTCGAGCGTGCGCACCGGGCTGTTCGCCTGGCAATGGGCGGAGCGGAAGGTGGAGAAATCGTGCCGGCCGACCAGCCTCTGGGCGGCGGCGTGCATGACCTCGTGATCGAGCGTCTTCGGCACCCACCAAGCCTTGCCGGCTTCGAGCGCCAGCGGCGCCCGGCGGCTGACGATGCGGTAGAGATAATGGCGCCGCAGTGCCGAAAAGCGGGCATCGAAAAAGTCGGGAACCGCCTCGACGTCGAGAATGGAGACACGCTCGCCGGCAAGCCTCAGATGCGCGTTCAGGGCATTCTGCAGCTTGTAGGGCGACCAGTCCTTGGAAAGATCGGCATGGATCACCTGTCCCATCGCGTGGACGCCGGAATCGGTGCGGCCGGCGCCACGAATCGACACGGTCTCGCCGGTCAAAGACAGCACTGCCGCCTCGATCGCCCCCTGCACCGAGGGGCCGTTCTCCTGCCGCTGCCAGCCGACATAGGGGCCGCCGTCATATTCGACGGTCATGCGGAAACGCGACATCAGGAAAGCCTCGTGCCGGCACCGAGCGGCGTGCCTCGGAGGAAATCCGCCGCGGTCAGCGGCTTGCCGCCCGCCTTCTGCAGCTTCGTCAACCGCACTGCACCCGAACCGCAGGCAATTACGAGATCGTCCGTCAGCAGCTCTCCGGCAGCGCCCTGCCCCTCAGTCAGTTCAGAGCCCAGCACCTTCACCCGTTCCGTCTTGCCGCCGGTCTCAAGCTCGAACCATGCGCCCGGGAACGGCGCCAGGCCACGGATATGGTTGTGCACATCACGGGCATTTCTGGCGAAATCGATGCGCGTCTCGGCCTTGTCGATCTTGGCGGCATAAAGCACGCCCTCTTCGGGCTGCGGCGTCAGCGGCAGGTCGTTCATCTCGAGCTTCACCATGGCTTCCGCCATCGCCTTGGCGCCGACTTGCATCAGCCGGTCGTGCAATTCGCCCGCCGTCATGTTCGGGCCGATCTCGACTTCGCGGGTCAGCGCGACGGCGCCGGTATCGAGGCCCTTGTCCATCTTCATCACCATCATGCCGGTCTTGTCGTCGCCCGCCATGATCGCCCGCTGGATGGGCGCAGCACCCCGCCAGCGCGGCAGCAGCGAAGCATGGCCGTTGTAGCAGCCCTCGCGGGTGCCGTTCAAAATCGCTTCCGGCAGCAACAGCCCGTAGGCGACGACGACGCCGACATCGGCCTTGAGGGCGGCAAACCGCTCGCGCTCCCCCGGGTCCTTGAAATTGACCGGCGTGAAGACCGGAAGGCCGAGCAGTTCGGCCGCCTGATGCACCGGCGATTTCTGCAGATCGAGCCCACGCCGTCCGCCCGGCCGCGGCGGCTGCGTATAGACCGCGACGATCTTATGGCCGGCATCGACAAGCAGGCGCAGGGTCGGAACCGAGAACTCCGGCGTTCCCATGAAGATGATGCGAAGAGACATTTTAACTCGCCAGTTAAGGATCAGCCGTCTTCAAACGGATTTACGAGCTTGAGATCAAGCCCCTCGAAATCGCTGGTGTTGCGGGTGGCAAGCGTCGCACCGGTTGCGAGGCAGATGGCGGCGATCATGGCATCCTTCGTTTCCACCGGCCGTCCCGCCTTTCTTCGCGTAGCAGCCAGCAGGCCGTAACGATTCGCCGCGCTGATCGAAAAACCCAGTATGCGACCGGCAAATTCGGATTCGATCCGGTTGAAGTCGGAAATCAATGCCGTCTTTCGCCTGCCGTCATCCAGGAGTTCAAGCCCGTAGCGCATTTCCCCGATGGAGATCGTCGTGAGGAAAAGCGTGTCGACGTCGTAACCGTCCAGCCAATTCAATATCCGCTCGCTATGGGTCCTTCCCTGCAATTCGGAAATCACGTTCGTGTCGAGGACAATCATCTGTCGAAACGTGGTGGTTCGCGGTCGCGTTCGTGGCGAGACGCGGCGATAGCCTCCACTTCGTCATCGCTCAATCTTTCGTCGCCCATCAGCGAACGCAGGCGCTGCCCGGCGGGAGCTCCCGAACGCTCCGCTGCAATCTGCCGGCGGATGATTTCGATCGCTTCCTCCGAAAGGCTCCGGCCATTGCGTTGCGCGCTTTCCTGAAGCTGCCGCTTCATAGCGTCCGGAACATCCCGGATAAGCAGATCACCCATTCGGCACCTCCATTATGATATCGGTGATATCATAGGGCTTTGCCCATCAATTTACAACTCTTTGTCAGAGCGCCTTAGACTTGGCCGCCTTGGTGAACTTCTTGATCACCATCTCCCGCTTCAGCCGCGAGATATGGTCGATGAAGAGCACGCCGTTCAAGTGGTCGATCTCGTGCTGCAGACAGGTGGCGAGCAGCCCATCGGCTTCCACCATCTGCTCCTTGCCGTCACGGTCGAGATACTTGACCGAGACGGCAGCCGGGCGCTCGACCTCGGCATAATAGTCAGGAATCGACAGGCAGCCTTCCTCATAGATCGAGCGCTCGTCGGAGGATTTGACGATCTCCGGATTGATGAAGACCTGCGGCTGCTTTTCCTCGCCCTCGCGGGAGACGTCGATAACCAGCATGCGACGCGGCACGCCGATCTGGATTGCGGCAAGGCCGATGCCCGGCGCGTCGTACATGGTTTCCAGCATGTCGTCGGCAAGGCGCTGCAGGTCGGCATCCACACGTTCGATCGGCTTGGAGAGCTGACGGAGAACGGGGTCGGGAAGAATGATGAGTGGCTTGATGGTCATGGGCGTTCCCATAACCCATCTTTTCCCGCTATGGAATTATCCGGCGGGCGGGGAAGACTCTTTTTTGCATCCCCCGCCCGGAATTTCGCCATATTCGCGTCAGGCCGCCCGGCGTTCACCGACGACGGCGTGGCCTTCCGGCCGGGCACGGAAGCGGCGCAACAGCTCGATCAGCTGATCCACCTCGTCCTTGAGGCGGCCGGTTTCCGCCGACGTGCGCTCGACCATGCCGGAATTCTGCTGGGTGATTTCGCCCATGCTGCGGATTGCCACGCTGACCTCGTTGACGCCGGTCGCCTGATCGCGGGCGGCGGCGGCGATATCGGCGACGAAGCGGTTGATGATGTCGATGCGGCCGATCATGTCGTTCAGCGCTTCGCCGGTGCTGGAGACGATGCCGACACCCTCATTGACCTGGGTGGAGCTCTGCGAGATCAGGTTCTTGATCTCCTTGGCGGCTTCGGCCGTACGCTGGGCAAGTTGGCGCACTTCCTGGGCGACGACGGCAAAACCCTTGCCGGCATCGCCGGCGCGCGCTGCCTCGACACCGGCGTTCAGCGCCAGAAGATTGGTCTGGAAGGCGATTTCGTCGATGACGCCGATGATCTTGGAAATCTCCGTCGAGGATTTTTCGATGCCGGCCATCGCCGAGACGGCGCTGGTGACGAGCTCACCCGAATTCTTCGCCTTCTGCTGCGTCTCGCGTACGGCATCCGAAGCCTTCTCGGCATTGACGGCGGTCTGACCGACGCTGACGGAAAGCTGCTGCAGGGCAGCCGAACTCTCCTCGACGCCCGCCGCCTGCTGGGCCGTGCGCAACGCCAGGTCGTTGGTCGCATTGGAGATGACGTCGGCGCCGTTCATGATCTGGCTGGACGTGTCGCGCACCGATGCGAAGGACTGGCGAAGCGCCTTGACGGCACGATTGTAATCCTCGGCCATCTGCCGGAAATTGCCCGGCAGGTCGGATGGCAGCGTGGCCTCGAGATCACCGCTCGACAGCGCCTCCAGACCGCGGCGCAGCTGCTCCAGCGCCATCGTCTGATCGGCCTCGGCCTGGGCGCGCTGCTCTTCCAGAGCCTGGCGTTTGGCTTCAAGCGTCTCGAGATAGACCGAGATGGAATAATCCATGTCGAGCATGCCCGCCTTGATGACGGCCGACAGCTTCTCGGCGAGCAGTTTGCCCTGCTGGCGCGCGAAGACCGACGGCCACTGCTTCTCCATGATGCCCTTGACGAGTTCGGACATGACGAGGGCATAGCCGCCGACATACCAGCGCGGCTCCAGCCCGATGCGGGCATGGGTGCGGCCGACCGCGGTCACGCCGTCCACATAGGCTTCGTCGAAGGCGCCGCCGGCAAGCTTGCGCCAATGATCCTGCTGCCGCTTCTTGGCATGAGCGACATGGTTCTTATCGGCGAAAAAGCCTGAGACGGCGGGGGTCCTGGCGATCTTGGCATAAAACTTGTCGAGGGCGGCGCCGATCAGCTCTGATATGACCGGGCTGAGATCCCGCATCGACCGGCGCGCCGCCTCGTCCAGTTCGATGAAATCGAGGCGCTGCCTGAGGGCACTGTCGGTCTGCTGGGATGTCATGGAAATCTCTGTACTTGGCGCAACGGCGCGGGAGGGAATTCTGCAGCACAGATTTTGGCGAATATGGTTGAGCAATGGTTAAATCGGCTGCGATTTTCCGCAGCGGCGAAGAAAAGACGACAGAGAAGATATTGAGGATCGCCGATTTCGTTCACGTTTTGATCTATATATTGCCGCATCTTCTGTTATGGTTGCAGCATGACCGTTCATTCCGAATCGCTTGCCCTCTCCGTCGCCTCGCTCAGTCCCGCCATGCTGGCGCTTGCCGGCGGTGTTCTGATCGCCTTCGTGCTTCTGGTGATCATCCTTCTCTTGCGCGGCGCCAGCCTCCGCCGCGAGCAGGCAGAGGAGGCGAGCCTGCGGGCTGGCGAAAGCGAGGCGCGCATGGCCGAGCTTTTGAAGATCCAGGCGGAAATGCAGGGCCGCATCGCGGCCATGGCCGAGGTTTTCGGCGCGCGCCAGAGCGAGCTCAACCAGGCGATCAGCCAACGCCTCGACGGCATGTCGCAGCGCGTCAGCTCGACGATCACCGAGCAGACGAAGTCGACGCATGAGAACCTGCAGCGGCTGCAGGAGCGGCTGGCGGTCATCGATGCCGCGCAGAACAATATCCAGACGCTCGCCAAGGACGTCGTCGGACTGCAGGCCATTCTTTCCAATAAGCAGACGCGCGGCGCCTTCGGCCAGTCGCGGATGGAGACGATCGTCGCCGACGGCCTGCCGATGGGGGCCTATGCCTTCCAGCAGACGCTCTCGAACGGCTCGCGGCCGGACTGCACGATCCGCATGCCGAACGGCGCACCGCCGCTTGTCATCGATGCGAAGTTCCCGCTCGAAGCCTGGAACGCCATCCGTGACGCCGGCAGCCCCGAGGCCGCCAAGATCGCCGGCCAACAGTTCCGCCGCGATGTGGAGATCCATATCCGCGATATTTCCGAGAAATATCTGATTCAGGGGGAAACCCAGGAGACGGCCTTTCTCTTTGTGCCATCGGAATCGATCTTCGCGGAGATCCACGAGAACTTCGAGGCCCTGGTGCAGAAGGCACACCGGGCGCGCATCGTCATCGTCTCGCCATCACTGCTGATGCTGTCGATCCAGGTCATCCAGGCAGTGCTGAAAGACCAGCGCATGCGGGCGCAGGCGCATCTGATCCAGGGCGAGGTGGCGCTGCTGATGGACGATCTCGGCCGCCTCGACGAGCGGGTGCGCAAGCTGCAGGGCCATTTCGCCATAGCGCAGAAGGATATCGACATGGTGGTCACATCAGCCGACAAGCTCACCAAACGCGGTGCCAAGATCGAGGCGCTGGAATTCGAGGCAGACGGCGACACCAAGCCCGCCCGCCACGACGAGAGCCCGGCCAAATCCGTGGAAAGCCGTACCGGCCTTCTCAAGCTTCGGGTGGTTGACGAAGAGTGACCGCTTCGGGCAGTGTCTCGCCCCATGAAATAGCAGGAGCATGATATCATTCGATGCTCCAAAAGACGGGACAGCCTGATGATTACAGTTTTCGGATCCATCAACATGGATCTCATCGCCACGACCGAACGACTGCCAAAGCCCGGCGAGACGGTGGCCGGCAACGGTTTTGCCACGGCCGCCGGCGGCAAGGGCGCCAACCAGGCGCTCGCAGCCCGCCGCGCCGGCCGCTATGTGCATATGGCCGGCGCCGTCGGCAAGGACGGCTTCGCCGCCGATGCGCTCGCCCTGCTCGATGAAGCCGGAACCGACCTTTCCCTTGTCAAGCATGTCGACGATCCCACAGGCACGGCGCTGATCCTGGTCGGCGGCGACGGCGAGAACATGATCGCCGTCGTTCCCGGCGCCAACGGCCTGGTCACGCCTGCGGATGCGGAAATCGCAGTCGGCGGTATGAACGAAGGCGACATGCTGATGTTGCAGCTCGAGGTGCCTGTCGCGGCCGTCGAACGCGCGCTCTCGGCCGCGCGCGCCAAGGGCATCACCAGCATCCTCAATCTCGCCCCCTTGATCCCCGATGCACCGCGTCTCGGTCGGCTGGCCGATATTGTCATTGCCAATGAGACCGAGTTCGAGCGGCTTGCCGGACAGGACGGCATGGACGCACAAGCGCGCGAGGCAGCCCTCGTCCTCCTGCATCAGGAAACCGGCCAGACGCTGATCGTGACGCTCGGCGGCGATGGCGTCATCGCTATCCGGGACGGGGTCATTTCGCGGGCGCAAGGGCTGGCGATCGATCCTGTCGACACGGTCGGAGCGGGAGACACCTTCTGCGGCTATTTCGCCGCCAGTCTCGACGACGGCGTGGATTTTCCCACGGCGCTGCGCCGCGCGGCGGTCGCCGGTTCACTCGCATGCCTTAAATCAGGCGCGCAACCGTCGATTCCTTCAAGCGAGGAAGTCGCAGACAGACTATAGGCTGGCCTGCTTGCGAAAGGCGGTCGGACCTCCCTTCGATTTTAAGGGGATTTCCGCGGCGTTCCTCATATAAGCCGCTAAAATTTCATTCAAATTTAACAGGTCTCCGGCGATCTTCCCGGTGATCGCCGGGTCTTCGCGCTTGCGGATCCGCGGCTCATGCGGCTGCTCCATGAGGGAGCCATGCCTTCGCTCCTGTGCCGAAGAATGCCCCTTCGGCGCATCCTTGCCCGAGGACCCCATGTTCATCTTTCGCATGAAATCGCTTGCGGCGAAGCTTATCGTCATCACCGGCATCGCCATCGCGCTTGTTCTCATCGTTTCGAATTTCTTCCTCATCGGCCAGACCCGGGATCGCGTCCAGACGCTGACGATGGATCAGGCCAACCTCGAGGCGAAATCGATCGCCAATGAAATCGCCGCCAATGTCGGCGAGCTCGCCAGTGCCGCGCGCAGCATGATGGGCGTCCTCGGCCGCGCCCATGACGGCAAGTCGCTCGATCGCAAGGGCATGATCAACGTGCTGAAGGCCAATCTCGAACAGAATGCTTTCGCCTTCGGCAGCTGGTTCTGCGAGCAGCTCGGCGCGCTCGACGGCAAGACCACCGAGATCGCCAACAATAACGACGAAGGCACGAACAAGAACGGCGCCTTCACGCCCTATTGGTCGAAGACCAAGGACGGCGGCATTCAATACTCCACCTTCGACAATGATTATACCGCCGAATGGTGGAAGCTTGCTGCCGACAGCGGCAAGGGCGCGATCACGACCCCCTACCTCGCCCAGGGAACAGATGTACCGACGCTGCTGACATCAATTGCCTATCCCGTCATATCGGGCGGCAAGATGATCGGTGTCGGCGGTGTCGACATCTCGCTGAAGTCGCTGACCGACAAGCTGCAGGCGCTGCACCCCTTCGGCTCGGGGCGCGTGACGCTGCTGTCCCAGGCGGGCAACTGGATCGTCGCGCCGATCCCCGACCTGATGACCAAACAATATGACGGCGAAGGCGCCGACGTCGTCAAGGCGGCGCTGTCGACCAAGCAGCCCGGCCTCGTCCGCAACCTCGCCTATGACGGCCTCGATCCCTTCGACCGCGTCGTCTATCCGTTCGAAGTCCCCGGCGTCAACGCCACCTGGGTCGTGCTTGTCGACGTCCCGCACACCGCGATCAACGCGCCGGTGCAGGACCAGACCTACATGATGATCGCCACCGGCCTGATCGTGCTCGGTGCGGTGATGCTCGCGCTCTATTTCGCCGTCCGCTCGCTCGTACAGCGGCCGCTCGGCAGCCTTGTCGCCAGCGTCAAAACGCTCAGCGACGGGGAATATGCCGAACCCATCGCTGCCCAGGACCGTACCGACGAGGTCGGTTCGGTCGCCAAGGCGCTCGAAGGCTTCCGCTTCAAACTCGCCGACTCCAGGCGCCTCGAAGACGAGGCCACCCACCAGCGGCAGGCCGCCGAGACCGAGCGCAGCCGTTCGGAATCGGAACGGCTGCAATCGGTGTCGCTGCAGCGCCATATCGTCTCGATCGTCGGCGCCGGCCTCTCCGAGCTGTCCCAGGGCAATCTGGGTCACCGCATCACCGAGGAATTCCCGGGCGAATACGGCAAACTGAAGCAGGACTTCAACGCCGCACTTGCAAGCCTCGAAGAGACCATCAACACGATGAACCTCAGCGTGATCAATATCGGCGCCGGCACCGGCGAGATCAGCAACAGCGCTTCCGACCTCGCCAAACGTACCGAGCAGCAGGCGGCAAGCCTGGAAGAGACGGCGGCAGCGCTCAATGAGCTCACCGCTCAGGTTGATTCCAGTGCCGAGAATGCCCGCACGGCTGCCGACAACGTCAATCTCGCCTGCCAGGATGCCGAGAAATCAGGCGAAGTGGTGCAGAAGGCCATCGCCTCCATGCAAGGGATCGAGCAGTCTTCGACGGAGGTGTCGCGGATCATCGGCGTCATCGACGAAATCGCCTTCCAGACGAACCTGCTGGCGCTGAACGCCGGCGTCGAAGCGGCCCGCGCCGGCGAAGCCGGTAAGGGTTTTGCCGTCGTCGCCCAGGAAGTGCGTGAACTCGCGCAGCGTTCGGCCAATGCCGCCAAGGAGATCAAGACGCTGATCAACACATCGGCTGTCCAGGTCAAGGAAGGCGTCGATCTCGTCGGTCGCGCCGGCGGGACGCTGCACAAGATCGCCGAACAGGTGATGGGCATCAACAGCCTCATCCGGCAGATCTCGGCATCGGCGAGCGAACAGGCGGTCGGGCTGAAGGAAATCAACCAGGCCATGAACCAGATGGATCAGGTGACGCAGCAGAATGCGGCGATGGTGGAGGAAGCGACCGCCGCCAGCGTGGCGCTCAACGACGAGGCGCAGACGCTGAAGGCGCTCGCCACGCGCTTCAGCGTCTCCGGCTCCGCCAACGCGACGGCGCTCGCCTCCGTGGCAAGGCAGATGCGTGCGCCGGCTGCAGACCCCTCGCATTTCGCGGCCGCTCCCGCGATCCGCCACGCCCCGGCGACCCGCCGCACCACGCCTCAATCGCATGGCTCGGCTGCCGTGGCTCGGGATAATTGGGAAGAGTTCTGACCGTTCAGCCCTGCATAAGAAAAAAGGCGCCTGCGAAATCAGGCGCCTTTTTTCATTTAGGGATTATGCAGCTCAAGCAGCGTTCGACGTCTGCTCCTCGTTGAGGAAGGCGTAGATCGCCGAGGCGGAATCGGTGGCCCGCAGCTTTGCAACCAGGTCTTGATCGCGCAGGACGCGGGCAATGCGCGACAGGGCTTTGAGATGGTCGGCGCCGGCGCCCTCCGGCGCAAGCAGCAGGAAGACGAGGTCGACAGGCTGGTCGTCCAGCGCTTCGAAATCGACAGGCTGCTCCAGCCGGGCGAAGATGCCGACGATGGAATGAATGTTCACCAGCTTGCCGTGAGGAATGGCGATACCGTTGCCGACACCGGTCGAGCCCAGGCGTTCGCGCTGCAGGATGACGTCGAAGATCTCCCGTTCGGAGAGCCCGGTGATCCTCGCGGCTCTTGCCGCCAATTCCTGAAGCAACTGTTTCTTGGAATTTACTCTGAGGGCGGGAATGATCGCATCCTGATGGAGCAAATCTGCCAATGCCATTTCTTTTTCCTTCTGTCGCCGGGATCAGTTGATGCGAGGAGCGGCGGCGATACCGCCGCTCACCACCCTGATCTCAGCCTTTGATATTGGCCGAATCGATCCAGCCAATATTGCCGTCGTGCCGACGATAAACGATGTTCAGATGTTCCTTGCCGGGACTGCGGAACAGGAGAAGCGGCTCGTCGGTCATGTCGAGCGCCATCACGGCGGTGGCGACGGACATGGTCTTCAACTGCTTCGTGCTTTCAGCGACGATTGCCGGGGCGAAATCGTCGGGAATTTCATCCTCGTGATCAGGAACGGAGTCCATGACCGTGTAGGAGACTTCTGCAAAACCATTCAGGTGGTTTCCGGCATGATGGTCCTTCAGCTTGCGCTTGTAGCGGCGCAGGCGTTTCTCGATGCGCTCGGAAGCGGCGTCAAAAGCAAGCTGCGGATCCGTGGCTTCGCCGGCGGCGTGAAGCACCACCCCGCTGTCGAGATGAAGCTTGCAGTCTGCCGAGAAACGAGAACTCGCCTTTTCGACGGTCACCTGGCCGGAATACCCCCCATCGAAGTATTTCGTGATGGCCGTTCCAATTTGGTCCTCGATCTTTTGACGGAAGGATTCACCAATTTCCATATGTTTCCCGGATACACGCACACTCATGGAGTTTCCCTTCTTATGGTCGTTTGCGGGTATCAGTTTACGCCAAGCCTCGGGTTCATCCAAGCACTTCGCGCAATCTCAAGCAAGATCGGCGTAGGCCTGTAGGCCCTCGGTGCCCTTGGGATGATGGGGATAACTTCAAAACGCCGTTCACGGCGACGATTGCGGCGGGCTTCTAGCCAGAGGTTGCCGGAAAGTCAATAGGGCGCCGAATCAACTCCGGGCGTGCTCGCAGAAGGTGTAGCAAATCTCCTACGGAAGGAGCCTTCCGGCGACTTTCCCTTCATCAGCTCCCGCGCTTCGTGCCTGCGTTGCGCGCGGCATCGTCATGGCGATGACGCCGAGAATGACGCAGGTGAGCCCGATCCACGCCGTCGGGCTCAGCCTCTCGCCGAGAAAGACGATACCGATCGTCACACCGATCGGCACACGGAGATAGGCTTGCGACGTGGTTCCGACCGAACCCAGCGTCTGAACGAGGCGGAAATAGATCGTAAAGGCAAGCGCCGTCGAAAAGGCAGAAAGGGCAAGCAGCGCCAGCACCGATGCGGCCGAGGGATCGAGCCACCAGGGCCGGTCGACGAGCAGGCTCACAGGCATCAGAATGACCGCGCCCGAGATCAGCGAACCGGCCGCCGGCACGGCAGGATCGAGGCCTCTAAAGTTCTTGCTGAAAATCGCGGCCCCTGCGTAACAGATGGTTGCCAGGATGATGGCGAGCTGCGCCATCAGGCTTTCGCCAAGACCGCCGAGCGCTTCGACGCCGATGACGAGGCAGATGCCGGCAAGCCCGGAGACGACGCCGAAAAGCTTTCGCGCCGTCGCCTGCTCATGGCGGGTTATCGATACGGTCAGCAGGAAGGTGAAAATCGGCGTCGCCGAATTCAGGATCACCGCCAGCCCGGCATCGACGGACTGCTCCGCCCAGGCGATCAGCGTGAAAGGAAAGACGCTGTTCAGGCAGGCCTGAACGACGAACAGGCGCCATGTCGCGCGATCGCGCGGCAGGCGGACGTGCCGATGGCGAAGCACGGCCAGCAGAATGGTGCCGGCGATCAATGTGCGCACCGCGATCAAGGTCACCGGCGGGATCGTTTCGACCCCGATTTTGATAAAGGTGTAGGAAGAACCCCAGAGGGTCGCCAGCACCAAAAGCAGGACAAGTTCTCTGGCGAGATTCGGACTTTGCGGTGTCATAGGCACATCGATATTCGTTCAAGACACCGGAGAAATAGGCAAATTTGCGAAGTGGATGCTTCGATCAAGATCGAAGCGTGCTGCCGCATCAGAAGCCCGCCACCTTGGCGAGCGCCCGCTTCTCGCGGCGGCGCTGGACCGAGGAAGCGATGTTCATCGCTTCCCGGTATTTCGCGACCGTGCGGCGGGCGAGATCGACGCCGCCCTTCTTCAGCATGTCGACGATATCGTCATCGGAGAGCACCGCCTCCGGGCTCTCCTGCATGATCAGCGCGCGGATCTTGTGACGCACTGCCTCGGCCGAATGGCTGTCGCCGCCCTCGACGGCGCCGATCGACACGGTGAAGAAATATTTGAGTTCGAAGAGGCCGCGCGGCGTCAGCATATATTTGTTCGAGGTGACGCGGCTGACGGTGGATTCATGCATCTTGATCGCCTCGGCCACCGTCTTCAGGTTCAGCGGCCGCAAGTGGTCGACACCGTGCAGCAGGAAGGCGTCCTGCTGGCGAACGATCTCGCTTGCCACCTTCATGATGGTCTTTGCCCGCTGGTCGAGGCTGCGGGTCAGCCAGTTGGCGCTCTGCAGGCACTCGGACAGGAAGGCATGATCCTCGCCGTTCCGGGTCACGCGGGAAAAATAGGACTGATTAACCAGCACACGCGGCAGCGTATCCGGATTGAGCTCGACCAGCCAGCCACCCTCCGCGGAGGGCCTGACGACGACATCGGGCATGATCGCCTCGGAAACACCCGTCTCGAAACCGCTGCCGGGCTTCGGGTTGAGCTGGCGGATCTCGCCGAGCATGTCGAGAAGATCTTCCTCGTCAACGCCGCAGAGCCGCTTCAGCGTGGCGAAGTCGCGCCGCGCCAGGAGTTCGAGATTTTCGACCAGCGCCTGCATGGCAGGGTCGTAACGGTCCTTCTGCCGGAGCTGGATCGCCAGGCATTCGGCGAGGCTGCGCGCGAAAACACCCGGCGGATCGAGCGTCTGGAGGGCGGCGAGCACGTGTTCGACCTGCGGGAGACTCGTGCCGAGCCGCTCGCCGGTCTCGACGAGATCGACCTGGATGTAACCGGCATCGTCGAGCTGATCGATAAAATTCTGGGCGATCAGCCGGTCGCTCATATCGGGCAGGACGAAGGGGATCTGCTGCGCCAGATGATCGCGCAGCGACACCTGACCGGCGACAAAATCGTCGAGATCGTAATCGGCGCCGTCGGCGCTGCCCGGCATCGATTTCCACTGTCCAACGAGTTCCGGTGCATCGAGGCGCTGCGGGCCACCGTCATCGGGAAAGACATTGGTGTAATTGGCGTCGAGCTCGTCGTTCAGCCGGCCGGTGCTTTCGCTGCCGCCGTTGTCGTACCAGTCGCTCGACAGCGCCTCGGCGCGATTGTCGGCGCCGTCGTCCGAGCCGGCGTCCTCCGGCGAATGACCGAACTGCTCGTCCTCGCCTGCCGCCCGTTCGTCGCCCGCCTCGCCGTCATTCGACGGAAATTCGAGCAGCGGGTTCTTCTCCACTTCCTGAGCGATGAACTGGTTGAGCTCAAAATGGGTCATCTGCAGCAACTGGATGGATTGCATCAGTTGCGGCGTCATGACCAGGGACTGGCTCTGGCGCAGAAATAGATTGGCGGACAGTGCCATGACGGACGCGAAACTCCCTCGACTCCAGGAAACCGCGCCCGATCCACGCTTCAGGCCACGGAAATCCGAGTTGGCCCAAAAATTGCTTTTTTATCTCATTTGGTCAAGCGGAACTACGCGGCAAGGTGAATCAGCGCCGGATCAGAGGCTGAAATTGTCGCCGAGATAGAGCCGGCGCACTTCCGGATTGTTGACGATGTCATTCGCCCGGCCGTGGGTCAACACCTCACCGGCGTGGATGATATAGGCGCGGTCGATGAGGCCAAGCGTCTCACGCACATTGTGGTCGGTGATGAGAACGCCGATGCCGCGCGCCGTCAGGTGGTGGACGAGGTTCTGGATATCGGCGACCGAGATCGGGTCGACACCGGCGAAGGGCTCGTCGAGCAGCATGAAGGTCGGGTCGGTTGCAAGCGCTCGCGCGATTTCGAGGCGGCGGCGTTCGCCGCCGGAAAGGGCGACAGCGGCACTCTTGCGCAGCTTCTGGATATGAAACTCCTCCAGCAGCTCGTTCAGCTTCTGCTCGCGCTCGGCCTTGTCCTTCACATGCACTTCGAGGACGGCGCGGATATTTTCTTCCACCGTCAGTCCGCGAAAGATGGAGGCTTCCTGCGGCAGGTAACCGACGCCGAGGCGCGAGCGGCGGTACATCGGCATGGTCGTGACATCGTTGCCGTCGATCTCGATCGTGCCTTCATCCACCGGCACCAGGCCGGTGATCATGTAAAAGCAGGTCGTCTTGCCGGCGCCGTTCGGGCCGAGCAGTCCGACGGCTTCGCCGCGACGCACCACCAGGGAGACGCCGTTGACGACACGGCGCGTCGCATAGGTCTTGGTCAGACCACGGGCGATCAGCGTTCCCTGATAGCGGCTCTTGTCGGCGGCACCCGCAGCTTGCGGCTCAGGCCTGCCGAACATGGTGGATAGCGATGATAATTTCACGTGGGAGGCCGGTTCAGTTCTGCTTCTGCGCGTTCGGCTGCGATTTGGGATCGAGCTGAATCTGGACACGACCGCCGCAGCTTTCAAGCTCCGCCTGGCCGGTTTGCATATGAACGGTCAGCTTGCAGCCGGTGAAGACGTTCGGACCGTCCGACAAAATGACCTTGTTTCCCTGATCCGCGGTCAGGATGAATGTCTGCGAGGCCATGTCGAAATTGCCGTCGTCGGCAGTCGCCGTCTGCGTGCCCGAGACCAGGTAGACCTTGTCCGTCACCAGGATCTTGTCGATATCCGCACTTCCCGACGCCAGCGAGGCCGACTGCTCCGGTTTGGCTTCGGGTTGAGCCGGCGCGCCGGCGCCCGGCTTCGCCGCCTTGTCCTTGTAATAGACGGTCATCTTGCCGGACTGCATCGTCGTCGTGCCCTGGACGACCTTGACGTTGCCGGTGAAGAGCGCGGTGTGCTCCTGGTCATGGATCTCCAGCTTGTCGCTTTCGATCTGGATCGGCTGGTCGTTGGAAAGCTTCATGCCCGACATGGTGGTTGACTGCGCGCCCGCGCCCGAGACCGTCAGAATAAGGGCAAATGCGCCGGCAACGAATGCGATGCCCGTCTTGCAAGCTGAAATGCGACAATCTTTTGTCATGGGTGACCCGGCTGGTTAAGTGCCCTGTTTATGAATGGTGGATGGATCGACATTCATGCGAACATTCCCCTCGAATGTGATCACGCGCCCCTTATCGGTTATCTCCAGCGTCTTCGCAACAATGGAAGCATTGTCCTTGGTAATGGTGACGGGATCGTCACTGCGCATGTTGCCGCCCTTGATGTCGAGCCGGGCGGACTGGAATTGCGCGTTGAGGCCGCTGCTCAGCACCAGGGTGAAGGGAGCCGTCATATGCAAGTTGTCGGTGGCGCGATTATAATCGGCAGTCGAAGCGATGACGCGGGCAATCAGCCCGTCATTCATCGGCACGGCGGCCTTGATGGTTTCGAGGGTGATGAGATCGGGATTGCGGATATCCTGCAGCGCCCTTTCGGCAAGCATGGAATAATTGACGCCGTCGGAGTTGCGTCCGGCAATTGCCGGCTTTTCCATCACGACCTTGCCGTTCTCGATCTTGGCGCCTTCAAACTTGACGTTTTCAGGCAGGTACAGCCTCACCATGGCCACCGTCGCGAGGGCGCCGGCGACGACAAGGGCGGCCAACGGCAGCAGGATCTTCAGCCGCCGCACGCGGGCGGAATGGAACAACGCATCGCCATAGGGGCTCCTGCCGGAGCCCGCATAAGCGGCATGTCCGTTGTTCTTCAGGGTATCGAGCATAGGTCTCGTTCCATGTGCGATGATTGCCCCGCCTGCGTAACAAAGCGGCCGGCAATCACAGTTCGTTTCGCATTATTACATTGGCTTGCCAATATGGAATTTTTTCTGCAACAAGCAACAAAACGGAAAAACATACAAAAGTGGCATTCGTACGCGCCGCTGCGATCAATTTCACCGGACCCAACGGCGCCATGCCGACCCCGGGCCAGCGCTGGAGATTTCTATGGACAGTTCGATCATCGCGGATCGCCGGCGGCTGCGCCGCAAGCTCGGCTTCTGGCGCATCGTCGCGGTCGCCCTCATCGTGGCGCTTGGTTTTGCCTTTTACCGCTTCGCCCTCGGCGGAGCCGGCACGGCAAGCCCGCATATCGCCCATGTGACGATATCGGGGCTGATCGTCGATGACGACGAGCTGCTGGAGCGGCTGAAGAAGGTCGAGACCAGCGATCAGGTAAAGGCCGCGGTGATTTCGATCTCCTCGCCCGGCGGCACGACCTATGGCGGCGAAAAAATCTTCAATGCGATCCGGGCGATATCAGCCAAGAAGCCTGTTGTCTCGGACGTGCGCACGCTGGCCGCCTCCGCCGGCTATATGATCGCCACCGCCGGCGACACCATCATTGCCGGCGACAGCTCGATCACCGGCTCGATCGGCGTCATCTTCCAGTATCCGCAGATCCAGCCGCTGCTCGACAAGATCGGCGTATCGCTGCAGGAGATCAAATCCTCGCCCCTGAAGGCCGAGCCCTCGCCCTTCCACGAGGCGAGCGAGGAAGCCAAGGCGATGATCCGCAACATGGTGGTCGACAGCTATAACTGGTTCGTCGACCTGGTCGCCGACCGGCGCAAGCTGCCGCGGGATGAGGTGCTGAAACTCGCCGACGGCACGATCTATACCGGCCGGCAGGCGCTGAAGGCGAAGCTCGTCGATACGATCGGCGGCGAGGCGGAAATCCGCGCCTATCTCAAGTCGCGCGGCGTCGACACCGATCTGCCGATGGTGGATTGGGACAAGAAGAGCAACACGCCTTTTCTGCTCGCAGGAGCTGTTTCGCGGCTGGTTACTATCTTGGGTTATGATGATCTCGTCAAAGGCCAGGATATCAATGGAATCCTGCCCCCAAAGTTGCTTCTTGACGGGCTGCTTTCAGTTTGGCAGGTTGGCCACGATTGATAAGAAATCAATAATTTAAGGGGGCGACTGTGATCAAGTCCGAATTGGTGCAGATTGTTGCGGCACGCAACCCGCATCTCTATCATCGCGACGTCGAAAATATCGTCAACGCGGTTCTCGACGAGATCACCGATGCACTGGCTGCGGGCAACCGCGTCGAATTGCGCGGCTTCGGCGCGTTTTCGGTCAAGAACCGCCCTTCCCGCTCCGGCCGTAACCCGCGCACCGGCGATACCGTCTTCGTCGAGGAGAAGTGGGTTCCCTTCTTCAAGACGGGCAAGGAACTGCGCGAGCGGCTCAATCCCGGCCAGGCTGACGAAGAGGATTGAGCGGCGCGAGCCGCCTGCGGCGAAACCGCACTTGAACTTGAACACCGTTTTCCTATTCTGCTAGCGCATCGGCCCGAAAGTCGGAATCGATTTTCGGGCCGATGCATATGAGACGCATGGAGAGCTTAAATGGCCAAGAAGATCGTCAACCTGTTGATTCTGCTGCCGCTCGGAGTCATCCTCATCGTCTTCTGCGTCGCCAACCGGCAGAGCGTCACGCTCGCCTTCAATCCCTTCAGGCCCGAAGACCAGGTGCTTGCGGTTTCCGCACCCTTCTTCGTCTTCCTGTTCATCGCATTGATAGCAGGCATGCTGATCGGCTCGGCCGCCACCTGGTTCAGCCAGGGCAAACACCGCAAGCGCGCCCGCACCGAGGCCAAGGAAGCCATTCGCTGGCAGGGCGAGGCCGATCGTCACAGGTCCCGCGCCGAGGACATCGCCGGCCAGCTGCCATCGCGGTGAGATCGGCTCACCGCCCTGAGTCAAACCGGAGAAAAGCTCAGCTCCTCATAATCGCCTTCCGGCGACGCGCCATTGCCGGTCACGGCAAACCCGTGGGAAAGGTAGAAGGCCTTCGCCCGCCGGTTGTTCACCAGGCATTTCAGCCGATATTTATGTTGCGGCCATTCCGGCAGTGCCCGGAGCAGCGCCGTGCCGGCGCCGAGTCCCTGGAATTCCTGCCTTATATAAAGCATATGAATGAAATCGTCCTCCGGCCAGAGCGACAGGAAGCCGGCGACGCTCCGATCGGTATGCTCGCAGACGAAGATCGTCTCGCCATTGGTATGGACGGCGAAATCCTCGCGGTGAAACTTGCCGGGATCGACCCAGACGAATGTCTGGCGGCGCACGGAAAGATAGATGTCCGCGAGCATTTCCTGGTCTTCCGCCCGTGGCGGCCTGATGGTCCATGTCATTATGTCGGAATAGCTCAGGCTCAGGTCCGCGCCAAGCCGTAGCGAAAGCCTTCGGCGCTCAATCCGCAGCCATTTTTGCAACGACCGCAGCATTGAAATCCGAGAAGAAACCTTCGGCCAGCCGCTGCGAGGTCGAATCGAGCAGGCGTGTGCCGAGCTGGGCGAGCCTGCCGCCGAGTTCCGCCTTGGCCCTATAGTGCAGGATCGTCTCCTCGCCCCTCGCCTCGAGCACGACATCGGCGCTGCCCCTGGCGAAGCCGGCAAGGCCGCCCTTGCCTTCGGCCGACAACGTATAGCTTCTCGGCGCATCGATATTGGAAAGCGTCAGCAACCCATGGAAGGTGGCAGACAACAGGCTGAACTTCACCTTGATCGTCGCCTCGAAAGCGCTTGGCGACAGCCGCTCGATGCCCTGGCAGCCGGGAATGCAGCCGAGCATGATCTCCGGATCGTTGAGCGCTGCCCAGACCATGTCCCGCGGCGCGGCGATCAACTCTTCGCCGGTGAAATCCATTCGATAGCCCCATCTGCGATTCGCCCATCTTATCCCAGAGGGAAAGCGCTTTGCCACGGCGGATGGGAATGTTATCTGGTGGCCTCTATCGGAAAGAATTACGATGAGCGACGAATTGAAACCCTGGAGCGTGACGGCGAGCCGGATCACCTACGAGGATCGCTGGATCCGGCTTCGCAGCGACGATTGCGTTACCGCCGATGGGATCGTCGTCGCTCCGTTCCATGTGCTCGATTATCCCGATTGGATCAACGTCATCCCGCTGATGCCCGACGGACGCGTGCTGTTGACGCGGGAATACCGGCATGGCCGAGCCGAAATCGTCCTCGGTCTCGTCGCCGGCGGCGTCGAACCCGCTGACATCGAGGCCGGCGATGCGGCGATGGCGGCAGCGCGGCGCGAACTGCGGGAAGAGACCGGCTATGACGCCTCGACCTTCGTCAAGCTGCTCACCTCCTATCCGAATGCCGCCAACCACAGCAATATAGTCACGAGCTGGCTGGCGTTTGGCTTGAACAGATCAGGCGAACCCCATTTCGACCCTGGTGAGAAAGTCGACATGTTGTTTGCAGATCTTGGCGATATCCTTGCCGACCTGCGGTCCGGCGCCGTTATCATGCAATCGATGCATGTCGCGGCCCTCTATGCGGCGGAAAGCTGGCTTCGCACGCACGCATCCGAGGGCTTGAAATGAACGCCGCCACAAGAGAACCTGTCCAGGCGTGGTCGGCGCCCAGTTGATCCGCTCCAGTCTTCTAGGCTAGAGGACGAAAAACCCGACAGAGACGCGGAAGAGCACGTGAAACAAAGAGAACGCCGGCCGGGCCAGAAGAAGACATCAGGTCCCGCCGGTGAAAGCCGCAGGGACGATCGGGCCGGCCGAGCACCGAAGCCCGTGGCACGCCCCGCGGTCACACGCGATACGGTTCGCGAGACTGCAACGCCGGCCGCGGTTTCGCGCCCGCTCATGACGCGCAGCGGCGATCGGCCGGCGGAGCGCGTGCCTGTCATTCTCGAATCGCTCGGCGCCGGCGATTTCCACCTGATCGACAGCGGCGACGGCCAAAAGCTGGAGCAATATGGCCCCTATCGCATCATCCGTCCGGAAGCCCAGGCGCTGTGGCGGCCTTCGCTGGCGCCGCAGATCTGGGAGAAGGTCGATGCCGTCTTCACC
Organism: Rhizobium sp. CBN3; assembly: GCF_030518245.1. Lineage (NCBI taxonomy): Bacteria > Pseudomonadati > Pseudomonadota > Alphaproteobacteria > Hyphomicrobiales > Rhizobiaceae > Rhizobium > Rhizobium sp. CBN3. Next base: position 158,748 of record NZ_JAULSE010000006.1, on the reverse strand, counting down.
GGCGATACCGACGAGGAAGGCACCGGCCGCTGGCGCTTCCCCAGGGAGGCGCTCGGCGAGACCTGGCCGCTCAACCTGCTCGGCGTCGATTTTCTCGGCCGCTTCACCTCCTTCCGTCACGTCGGCGTCTTTCCCGAGCAGATCGTCCACTGGAGCTGGATGAAAGAGCAGGTCGAAAAGGCCGGCCGGCCGCTGAAGGTGCTGAACCTCTTCGGTTATACCGGCGTCGCCTCGCTGGTCGCCGCCGCTGCCGGCGCCGAGGTCACCCATGTCGACGCCTCGAAGAAGGCGATCGGCTGGGCGCGCGAGAACCAGGCGCTCGGCCGCATGGAGAAGCTGCCGATCCGCTGGATCTGCGAGGATGCGATGAAGTTCATTCTGCGCGAGGAACGGCGCGGCAGCCAGTACGACATCATCCTGACCGATCCGCCGAAATTCGGCCGCGGCCCCAATGGCGAAGTCTGGCATCTCTTCGAGCATCTGCCGCTGATGCTCGATGTCTGCCGCGAAATCCTGTCGCCGAAGGCGGTCGGCCTGGTGCTGACGGCCTATTCGATCCGCGCCAGCTTCTATTCGATCCACGAGCTGATGCGCGAAACGATGCGCGGCGTCGGCGGCGCGGTCGAATCCGGCGAGCTGGTGATTCGCGAGGCAGGCCTCGACGGCAAAACGCCGGGGCGCGCGCTTTCCACCTCCCTCTTTTCCCGCTGGGTGCCGAAATGAGCAAGGACTTCCACGATCAGGGGCCACGCAGGGTCGGGCAGGTGAAGGAAGTCACCTCGCTCGCCAATCCGATCATCAAGGACATCAAGGCGCTGACCAACAAGAAGTCGCGGGAGGAAAGCGGGACTTTCCTCGCCGAAGGGCTGAAGCTCGTCATCGATGCGATCGAGCTCGGCTGGACGATCCGCACGCTTGTCTATGCCAAGTCCGCCAAGGGCAAGCCGCTGGTCGAGCAGATGGCGGCGAGGACCGTCGCCTCGGGCGGGCTGGTGCTCGAAGTCAGTGAAAAGGTGATTGCCGCGATCACGCGGCGCGACAACCCGCAAATGGTCGTCGGCATCTTCGAGCAGCGCTGGACGCCACTCAAGGGCATTCGGCCGCAGGAGGGTGAGACGTGGGTGGCGCTCGACCGGGTGCGTGATCCCGGCAATCTCGGCACCATCATCCGGACGGCCGATGCGGCCGGCGCGGCCGGCATCATTCTCATCGGCGAGACGACCGATCCCTTCTCGCTGGAGACCGTGCGGGCAACCATGGGCTCGGTCTTCGCCGTTCCGGTCGCGCGAGCGACGCCGGAGGAATTTCTCGCCTGGCGGAAGTCGGCCGGCGTTTCCATCGTCGCCACCCATCTGGCCGGCGCGGTCGATTATCGCACGATCGACTACCGGAAAAAGCCCACCGTACTCCTCATGGGCAACGAACAATCCGGCCTGCCGGACCAGCTCGCCCGGGAAGCCGATGCGCTTGCCCGCATCCCGCAACAGGGTCGCGCCGACTCCCTCAACCTCGCCGTCGCCACCGCCGTCATGCTTTTCGAGGCGCGCCGCCATCTCCTCTCACTTGCCGAGGGCAAATGACCGAACCGACGCATGCACGCCCCGCACTGTTTTCGCGCCCGGCGCCGATCCTCTTCTTCATCCTCTTCGCCGTTCTGATCGACCAGGCCGTGAAGGTCGCCGCCGATCATTACCTGCCGCTGCAGGAAGCCGTGCCCGTCATTCCGATGCTGGCGCTCTACCGCACCTATAATCTCGGCGTCGCCTTTTCGATGCTGGAGGGCATGGACGGCTGGTTCATCGTCGGCATGCGGCTCGTCATCGTCGCCTTCGTCGTCTGGCTGTGGTACCGCACGGCAAAAGACCGCTGGCTCGCCCATCTCGGCTATGCACTGATCATTGCCGGGGCGATCGGCAATCTTGTCGACCGCTTCGCCTACGGGCATGTGATCGACTACATCCTCTTCTACACCGAAAGCTGGTCTTTCGCCGTGTTCAATCTCGCCGACAGTTTCATCACCATCGGCGCCGGCTGCGTCATTCTCGAGGAGCTGCTGCTGCCGAAAAAGGCAGGCCGCTAAAATCTTATCGAATTCCTGAAGGCATTCGGAACAAGCCTCATGTTATCGAGATAGCATGCAGAGTCTGGGACAGTTGCAGGAAAGATTGTCCGCCGCCTTCGGCGGAACCGCCGTCAAGCCGCATCAAGAGCGGACGGAGGAACCCTCTCCGCGTCCCGGCGCATCGACAGCGCGCACGGGTGCTGCGCCCCTATCAGGGCCTGCAGCGACGCGGCGCCTGCTGTTCTATTGGCTGAGCGGCGCGGGCTTTCTGGCCGCGATGATCCTGACGCTGCTCGCCCATGCCGGCGAGCCGCTGCTCCTTTCGGGCGGCCTCGTCGCTCTCGGCCTTGCCGTCATCGCCTGTTATGCCGTGCTGATGGTTCGCCGGCAGAGAAGCGGGCAGCCGGCCGGTCGATCCACTCCGAACGGCAATGATGGCGCGAAGCTCTTCGCCGAGGTGCATGACGTGCTCGGCGACATCACCCTCACCCGTGCCATGGACCGGCGCATCATCTCGGCCAACGACACGTTTCGCCGTCTGACCGGCCGGCTGCGTCCGGAAGGGCGGACCTGCGAAGAGATCGGGCTTGCCTTCCGCCCCGGCCCGATCCCGCACTGCTATGACGTCGAGATCTCGACGCCGGAAGGCCAGCGTATTTTCCTCTGGCGCGACGTCGTCACCCGCGATCCGGGCAGCGGCCATCTGCTGCTGCAGAGCGTCGCCCGTGATGTGACGGAGGAGCGACTCGTCGCGCAGAGCCGCGAGTCCGCCCGCCAGAAGGCCGAGTATAACAGCGCCGCGAAATCCCGACTACTTGCAACAGTCAGCCACGAAGTGCGCACGCCGCTTTCCGGCATTCTCGGCATGACGCACCTGCTCGCGGAAACGCGGCTGACGCAGGAGCAGCAGAATTATCTGGCCAACATCCGCCAGTCCGGCCACGCCTTGACGCAGCTTGTCGAGGATCTGCTCGATTTTTCCACCATCGAGGTCGGCCGCTTCGAGCTTCACCCGCGCTCGGAATCGCTGCGGAAGCTTCTGGAAAGCGTTGTCGAAATGCTCGCCCACCGGGCGCATGAAAAGGGCATAGAGATCGGCGCCACCGTGTCATCAGACGTTCCGGAGAAAATGAGCTTCGATGCGGCGCGGCTGCGCCAGGTTCTGTTCAACGTCATCGGCAATGCCGTCAAATTCACCCAGGCCGGCGGCGTCTTCATCCGCGTATCGCTCGATGCCGGTAACCTCCTGATCACCGTCACCGACACCGGTCCGGGGATGACGGCGGAGGAGCAGGCGCGCGTCTTCGGCGAGTTCGAACAGGGTGGAAACGTTGCCGACAAGAGCGGCGGCACCGGGCTCGGTCTTGCCATCTCCGCCCGCATCATGCGCGAATTCGACGGCGCCCTGACGGTCACCAGCGAAAAGGGCAAAGGCAGCACATTCACCATCCGCTTCCCGATTGAACTCGACAGCGAGCGCTCCGAGCGGCGAAACACGCTGCTTTCCGGCAACAGCGTCGTGCTGCTGGCGCCGGCGGGAGCTGCCCGCTCCGCCATTGCGGAAACGATCACCGCTCTCGGCGGCATCTGCCATCTCGTCGACACCGGCGAGGCTGCGCGCGCGAGGCTGCTCGGAATGGCCAGCGGCGGCCGCCGGCCGACCGATATCATCGTCGATCATCGCATGTCGGCGGAATTTTCAGCGCACATCGCCGATCGCGCCGAAATCGCTGCCCTCGGCCTGCGCAAGGTCCTGCTCGTCAATCCGGAAGAGCGCAGCGCCCATCCGCTCGACCTGTTTGATGCCTGGCTCATCCGGCCGCTGCGCGAACAGTCGCTGATCGACGTGCTGCGCGGGCGCATGCGCGGCATGGAGAAGCGCGATGCGCTAAACGACAACCAGCCGGGTTTCGGCCTGCCGATGGCCGAGGCCGTGATTGCCGCTCACGGCCTGCGCATCCTGCTCGGCGAGGACGATCCGATCAATGCGATGCTGGTGCGCGTCGTCCTCGAAAAGGGCGGACACAAGGTGCACCATGTCGAAGATTTCGAGACGCTTCTCGATTGCGCCCTTGGCGATGCGAACGCCCGGCCGGACATCATCATCAGCGATCTGTCGATGCCGGGCGGCAACGGCATCGATATGCTGGGGCGGCTGCGCGGCCACGAAAGGCGGCTCGATCTTGCCCCGGTGCCGGTGATCGTGCTCACCGCCGACAAGAGCGACGAGTCGCGCCGCCAGGTATTGCTCAATGGCGCCAACCGCGTCATGGTAAAGCCGGTCGATCCGGTGCGGCTACTGACGGAAGTTCAGGCGGTCGCCGCCCTTTCCGCCCGCCGGGCAGAAGCGCGGTAGGTCGCTGAATTGACTATGCAGGCGGCTTGCGCCGGGAAATTCAATATGTCACTTTCCTGTCGCACAGAAGTGTTTTATGGCGTCGATAAGCCGGCAACGGGAGAATCGCCATGTCCTCCATCGACATCCTGAATCGTGACGTTACCGCGGAGGCTTCACGGCCGTCGACGGCTGCGCAGCAAGACGGCGACATCCTCGGCCGGATCGGCAATCTCGAAACCCGCCTTGCCCGCACGGCACGCGAGATCGATGCGGCCCAGGCCGTGCGCTACCGCGTCTTCGTCGAAGAAATGAAGGCGCAGCTGCCGCCGGAAGCCATGCGGCGCGAACGCGATTTCGATGCCTATGACTCTTTCTGCGACCATCTTCTCGTTCTCGACCGCTCGCTCGAGGGTGATCCGGAAGACCAGATCGTCGGCACCTACCGGCTGCTGCGCCAGGATGTCGCGATCGCCAATGGCGGTTTTTACTCGGCGTCCGAATTCGAAATCGAGAGCCTCCTCGCCAGGCATCCGGACAAGCGTTTCATGGAACTCGGACGCTCCTGCGTGCTGCCGGAATACCGCACCAAACGCACCGTCGAGCTTCTCTGGCAGGGCAACTGGGCTTATGCGCTGAAGCACGGCATGAGCGCCATGTTCGGCTGCGCCTCGTTCCCCGGCGTCTTTCTCGAAAGCCACGCGCTGGCGCTGTCCTTCCTCTACCACAATGTGCTGGCGAAGGATGAGTGGGCCATCGGCGCACTGCCGCATCTCGCCCGCAACATGGACCTGATGCCGCCCGAGGCCGTCAACCCGAAGCGGGCGCTGATGGCCCTGCCGCCGTTGATCAAGGGCTATCTCAGACTCGGCGCGATGGTCGGCTCGAGCGCGGTCATCGACCACGCCTTCAACACGACCGACGTGCTGATCGTGCTGCCGATCTCCAGCATTTCCGACCGCTACTTGAATTACTACGGCGCCGACGCCGGCCGCTTCGCAAGCTGATCGGAATTCCAGCGGTTTTGCCGTGATCCTCGCGTCGTCGCGCTGCTGTCCTATCCGCGCTTTTTGCCCCTCACCCTAACCCTCTCCCCGTAAGAACGGGGAGAGGGGACGTGCCCCACGAGACATTGGTGGGGGACGGAAAGGTCGCGGCACATGCCCTTCTCCCCGCGAGCGGGGAGAAGGTGGCGGCAGCCGGATGAGGGGCTGTTCTCCCGGATCTTCTCTTACGAACCGCCATAGGCGGCGATCGCCGCCATGTTGACGATGTCGCTGTCCTTGGCGCCCATCGAGGTTATCTGCACCGGCTTATCCAGGCCGACGAGGATCGGGCCGATCACAGTGGAGCCGCCGAGTTCCTGCAACATCTTCGTCGAGATCGAGGCCGAGTGGAAGGCCGGCATGACGAGGACATTGGCGGGGCCGGAAAGCCGGCAGAAGGGATATTGCTCCATCACCTTGCGGTTCAGAGCGACATCGGCGGCCATTTCGCCGTCATATTCGAAATCGACCCGGCGGCGGTCGAGGATCTTCACCGCCTCGCGCACCCGCTCGGAGCGTTCGCCGGAGGGATGGCCGAAGGTGGAATAGGCAAGCAAGGCGACGCGCGGCTGATAACCCATGCGCCGTGCGAGACCGGCAGCCTCTTCGGCGATATCGGCAAGCTCCTCGGCCGTCGGCATGTCATGCACGGCCGTATCGGCGACGAAGACCGTGCGGCCGCGGCAGAGCGCCAGCGACACGCCGATGACACGGTGGCCAGGCTTCTCGTCGATGCAGCGGCGTACATCCTCGAGCGCGGTGGAATAGTTGCGGGTGATGCCCGTCACCATGCCGTCGGCGTCGCCGAGTGCCACCATGGTGGCGGCGAAGTGGTTACGGTCATTGTGGATCAGGCGCTGGGCATCGCGATGGAGGTAACCGCGCCGCTGCAGCCGGGCATAGAGATAATCGATATAGGCCTCGACGCGGGTCGAGATACGGGCGTTGACGATCTCAAGGCCGGGCCGGTTGAGATCGATGCCGGCGCGCTCCGCCGTCGCCCGGATCAGATCCTCGCGGCCGAGCAGGATGGCGGTGCCGAGCTGCTGGTTGGCGTAGGACATGGCAGCGCGCAGGACCTGTTCTTCCTCGGCCTCGGCAAAGACGATCCGCTTCGGGCGGCGGCGCACACGTTCGTAGAGGCTGGCAAGCGTCGAGGCGATCGGATCGCGGCGCGCCGAAAGCTCGCGGGCGTAACCGGCCATGTCGGTGATGACCTTGCGGGCGACGCCGCTTTCGATCGCGGCTTCCGCGACCGCCACCGGGATTGCCGAGATCAGGCGCGGATCGAAGGGAACCGGAATGATGTATTGCGGCCCGAAACGCGGGCGGTTGCCCTGATAGGCGGCGACGACGTCATCCGGCACATCCTCGCGGGCAAGGTTTGCCAGCGCCTTGACGGCGGCGATCTTCATCGCGTCGTTGATGGTGGAGGCGCGCACATCGAGGGCGCCGCGGAAGATATAGGGAAAACCGAGGACGTTGTTGACCTGGTTCGGATAATCGGAACGCCCCGTCGCCATGATGGCGTCGTCGCGGATGCGGGCGACCTCCTCCGGGGTGATCTCGGGATCGGGATTGGCCATGGCGAAGATGATCGGCCGGTCGGCCATCGAACGGATCATCTCGGCCGAGAAGGCGCCTTTCTGCGACAGGCCGAAAATAACGTCGGCGCCGTTCATCGCCTCTTCCAGCGTGCGCGCGTCGGTTTTTGCCGCATGCGCCGATTTCCACTGGTTCATGCCCTCGGTGCGGCCCTGATAGATGACGCCCTTGGTATCGCAGAGGATGATGTTCTCGGGCGCAAAGCCCATCGCCTTGATGAGTTCGACGCAGGCGATCGCCGCAGCGCCGGCGCCGTTGCAGACGAGCTTCGTCGTCTTCAGGTCGCGGCCGGTCAGTTCCAGCGCGTTGATCAGGCCGGCGGCGGCGATGATCGCCGTGCCGTGCTGGTCGTCGTGGAAGACCGGGATGTCCATCAGCTCGCGCAGCCGGCTCTCGATGACGAAGCAATCCGGCGCCTTGATGTCCTCGAGATTGATGCCTCCGAAGGAGGGGCCGAGGAAGCGCACGCAATTGATGAACTCGTCGACATTTTCCGTATCGATCTCGAGATCGATGGAATCGACGTCGGCAAAGCGCTTGAAGAGCACCGACTTGCCCTCCATGACCGGCTTGGAGGCGAGCGCGCCGAGATTGCCGAGGCCAAGGATCGCCGTGCCGTTCGATATGACGGCGACCATGTTGCCGCGCGCGGTATAGTCATAGGCGGTCTGCGGATCGGCGGCGATTGCCTTGACCGGCACGGCGACGCCCGGGGAATAGGCGAGCGAGAGGTCGCGTTGCGTCGCCATCGGCTTGGTCGGGTTGATCTCCAGCTTGCCGGGGCGGCCCATGGCGTGAAAATCAAGCGCCTCCTGATCGGTCACCGAGGTCACCGGCCGGTCCTTATTGTCGATATCGGGCATAAATCCTCCAACGTCCTGTGGGCGACGCTTCGCTCTTCCTCAAATGCAGTTGTCATCTATAGCGGCGCGCGGATAGGGTTGGCACCTGTTTTTTTGGGAAAAACTGCACCTCCGTGAACGCACGAATAGACATTGGGAATGAAGCCTTTTCGGCTGCCGAGCTCGCCACGGCGGAAAGCCGCGCCTCGGCGACGCCGATGATGGAGCAATATATCGAGATCAAGGCGAACAATCCGGGTTCGCTGCTGTTCTATCGCATGGGCGATTTCTACGAACTGTTCTTCGAGGATGCGCTGGAGGCCTCGCGCGCGCTCGGCATCACGCTGACGAAGCGCGGCCAGCACATGGGCCAGGATATTCCGATGTGCGGCGTGCCCGTGCATGCGGCCGACGACTATCTGCAGAAGCTGATTTCGCTCGGCTTCCGCGTCGCCGTCTGCGAACAGATCGAGGATCCGGCCGAGGCCAAGAAACGCGGCGCCAAATCGGTCGTCAAACGCGACGTGATCCGTCTCGTCACACCAGGCACGATCACCGAGGAGAAGCTGCTCTCGCCTTCGGAATCGAATTATCTGATGGCGCTTGCCCGCATCCGTGGCGGCGCCGAGCCGCAGCTGGCGCTCGCCTGGATCGACATTTCCACAGGCGTCTTCCGGCTTGCCGAGACGGAAAGCTCGCGGCTGCTTGCCGACATCCTGCGCATCGATCCGCGCGAATTGATCCTGCCCGACACGATCTTCCACGATGCCGAGCTCAAGCCGGTCTTCGACGTGCTTGGCCGAACCGCAGTTCCGCAGCCTTCCGTGCTCTTCGACAGCGCCAGCGCCGAAGGCCGGATCGCGCGTTATTTCGGCGTCTCGACCCTCGACGGCTTCGGCAGCTTCTCGCGCGCCGAGCTGGCGGCGGCGGCGGCCGCCGTCGCTTATGTCGAGAAGACGCAGATCGCCGAACGGCCGCCGCTTGGAAAGCCGGAGAGGGAAAGCGCGGCGTCCACGCTTTTCATCGATCCGGCCACCCGCGCCAATCTGGAACTTGCCCGAACGCTGTCGGGCGATCGCAACGGTTCGCTCCTGAAGGCAATCGACCGCACCGTCACCGGCGGCGGCGCACGGCTTCTCGCCGAACGGCTGATGTCGCCGCTGACCGACCCCGCTCGCATCAATGCGCGGCTCGATTCGATCGGCTTCCTGATCGAAGAGCCCTCGCTCTGCGGCAAGCTCCGCGACACGCTGAAACATGTGCCCGACATGCCGCGCGCGCTGTCCCGCCTGGCGCTCGACCGCGGCGGGCCACGCGATCTCGCCGCAATTCGCCAGGGCCTGCAAGCGGCCGGCGGACTTGCCGATCTGCTTGCAAGCGCGATGCTTCCGGAAGAGCTTGATCAAGCGCTCTGCGGGCTGCAGGCCCTTCCCGCGGGCCTCGAGACCCTGCTTGCCGAGACGCTCGCCGATGAATTGCCGCTGTTGAAACGCGACGGCGGTTTCCTGCGCGACGGCGCGAGCGCCGAGCTCGACGAGGTCCGGGCGCTGCGAGACCAGTCGCGCCGGGTGATCGCCGGGCTGCAATTGCAATATGCCGAGGAAACCGGCATCCGGTCGCTGAAGATCAAGCACAACAATATCCTCGGCTATTTCATCGAGGTGACCGCCGGCAATGCCGCCCCGATGACGGAGACGGCCGAGGCAAAGGCCCGTTACATCCACCGCCAGACGATGGCGAGCGCCATGCGCTTCACCACCACCGAACTTGCCGATCTCGAAAGCCGCATCGCCAATGCCGCCGATCGGGCGCTGACGATCGAACTCGACGCCTTCGACAGGATGACGGCGGCCGTGGTGGCTGAAGCCGAAGCAATCACGGCGGGCGCGCGGGCGCTTGCGGTGATCGACGTCGCCGCGGGCCTGGCGCTGCTCGCCGAAGAACAGGCCTATTGCCGGCCGCAGGTCGACGGTTCGAAGATGTTTGCGATCGAAGGCGGGCGCCATCCGGTCGTCGAGCAGGCGCTGCGCCGGCAGGCGGGCGGCCCCTTCGTCGCCAATCATTGCGACCTCTCGCCGAAAACAGGCGACAAGGACGGCGCGATCTGGCTGCTGACCGGCCCCAACATGGGCGGTAAATCGACCTTCCTGCGTCAGAACGCATTGATCGCGATCCTGGCGCAGATGGGCTCCTTCGTGCCGGCGACATCGGCCCATATCGGCATCGTCGACCGGCTGTTCTCGCGCGTCGGCGCCTCCGACGATCTGGCGCGCGGACGCTCCACCTTCATGGTCGAGATGGTGGAAACGGCTGCCATTCTCAACCAGGCGAGCGACCGTTCGCTCGTCATCCTCGACGAAATCGGCCGCGGCACCGCCACTTTCGACGGGCTGTCGATTGCCTGGGCCGCCGTCGAGCACCTGCACGAGGCCAATCGCTGCCGCGGCCTCTTCGCCACGCATTTCCACGAGTTGACCGTGCTTTCGGAAAAGCTTGGCCGGCTATCGAACGCGACGATGCGCGTCAAGGAATGGGACGGCGACGTGATCTTCCTGCACGAGGTCGGCCCGGGGGCCGCCGACCGCTCCTATGGCATTCAGGTCGCACGTCTTGCCGGGCTTCCGGCCTCGGTCGTGTCGCGGGCCCGCGACGTGCTCACCCGCCTCGAAGATGCCGACCGCAAGAACCCGGCGAGCCAGCTGATCGACGATCTGCCGCTCTTCCAGGTGGCGGTGCGCCGCGAGGACACGGCCCGCGGCGCCTCCAAGGTCGAAGAGGCGCTGAAGGCGATGAGCCTCGACGACATGACGCCGCGCGAGGCGCTCGATGCGCTCTACGATCTCAAGAAAAAGCTGAAATAGGAGCGCAGCCCATGTTCATGGAGAAGCTGGTTCGCGAAACCGAGCGCCTGTCGCTCATCTGCTCCATGCTCGACACGATGCGGCGCGCCGACAAGGACCGCAACGCGCGCGGCTGGACATCGCCGATCGGCCTGCTGAAAATCACCCGCTCTTGCGCTATGATCTCCGAACTCGGAACGTCGATCGCCAAGGCGGGCTACCGCGAGTGCGACAGGGTGACGCTCGAGGAGATCCAGCGCGAGACCCGGCAGGTGCTGTATTCGCTGCATGCGCAGGTCGCAGACTGAGGCCTTACGGAAAGGCCGCCGGTCGCGGCAAGCGTCCCGCATCGCAGCATGGCAACACCATTTCGCCAAATTTAAAGGTTCTTGCAGTACGAAGGCCCGTGTCAATCGCCGGGCAAAGAGGTTATAGCGCATGCAGACGAAACGTGAGGCGAGCCTCGATCAGGCAGCCCGGCATGAACAGGAAACCAGCCCTGTGAGCGCGACGCGCAACCTCGATTTCTCGGAGATCCTCGACGCCGAGCTCTTGCAGAAGCAGTGCGACGCCGTTGCCGAGGCCAATCGGAACCGACCCGACATCATGCGCGCCGATCTTCTCGCGGCGCTGAAAAAGGCGAGCACGGACGGACGGCAGAAGGCGCGCGCGGCCCTTGCCGCCGACGGCAGCGGTCTCAATTGCGCCTATCGGATTTCCTGGCTGCAGGACCAGATCATCACCGTCCTCTACAATTTCGCCACTGCCCATATCTTTCCGCTGCAGAAGGACAAATTCGCGGTGACCGCCGTCGGCGGCTACGGCCGTGACACGCTGGCGCCGGGCTCCGATATCGACCTGCTCTTCCTCTTCCCGCCGCGGCCGGCGGAGGAGACGCACAAGGCGGTCGAATTCATGCTCTACGTGCTCTGGGACATGGGCTTCAAGGTCGGCCACGCCACCCGCACGGTGGAGGAATGCATCGCGCTGTCCAAGTCCGACATGACGATCCGTACCGCGATCCTCGAGATGCGCTATATTTGCGGCCTGCAGCGGCTGGAAACCGAGCTCGAAGCCCGTTTCGACAAGGAGATCGTCACCGGGACCGGCCCGGAATTCATCGCCGCCAAACTGGCCGAGCGCGACGAGCGCCACCGCAAGGCGGGCGACACGCGTTACCTCGTCGAGCCCAACGTCAAGGAAGGCAAGGGCGGGCTTCGCGACCTGCACACGCTATTCTGGATCTCGAAATATTACTACCACGTGCGCGACCAGGCGGAGCTGATCAAGCTCGGCGTCTTGTCGAAACACGAGTATCGCCTGCTTGAGAAAGCCGACGATTTTCTCTGGGCGGTGCGCTGCCATATGCACTTCCTGACAGGCAAGGCCGAGGAGCGGCTGTCCTTCGACATCCAGCGCGAGATCGCCGAGGCCTTCGGTTATCACACCCGCCCAGGCCTTTCGGCGGTCGAGCGTTTCATGAAGCACTATTTCCTGGTGGCCAAGGATGTCGGCGATCTCACCCGCATCCTGTGCGCGGCACTCGAAGACCAGCAGGCGAAGTCGATCCCGGGCCTCACCGGCGTCATCAGCCGCTTTACCCATCGCACCCGCAAAATCGCCGGCAGCGTCGAATTCGTCGAAGACCGCGGCCGCATCGCTCTTGCCGACGCCGATGTCTTCAAGCGCGATCCGGTCAGCATCCTCAGGCTCTTTCACGTCGCCGACATCAACGGGCTGGAATTCCATCCCGACGCGCTGAAACGCGTCACCCGTTCACTCGCGCTGATAGACAGCAGCTTACGGGAAAACGACGAGGCGAACCGCCTCTTCATGTCGATCCTGACGTCGAAGCGCGACCCGGCGCTGATCCTGCGCCGCATGAACGAGGCCGGCGTGCTCGGCCGCTTCATCCCCGATTTCGGCAAGATCGTCGCGATGATGCAGTTCAACATGTATCACCATTATACGGTCGACGAGCATCTGATCCGCACCGTCGAAGTTCTCTCGGAGATCGACAAGTCACGGGCGGAGGATCTGCATCCGCTCGCCAACAAGCTGATCTCGGGAATCGAGGACCGCGAGGCGCTCTATCTCGCCGTTCTCCTCCATGACATCGCCAAGGGCCGCCAGGAGGACCATTCGATTGCCGGCGCCCGCGTCGCCCGCAAGCTCTGCGCCCGCTTCGGACTGTCGCAGAAGCAGACGGAACTCGTCGTCTGGTTGATCGAGGAACATCTGACGATGTCGATGGTGGCGCAGACCCGCGACCTCACCGATCGCAAGACCATTATCGACTTTGCCGATCGCGTGCAGTCGCTCGACCGGCTGAAGATGCTTCTGATCCTGACGATCTGTGATATCCGCGCCGTCGGTCCTGGCGTCTGGAACGGCTGGAAGGGCCAGTTGCTGCGCACGCTCTATTACGAAACCGAGCTGCTGCTGGCCGGCGGCTTTTCGGAAGTCTCCCGCAAAGAGCGGGCCAATGCCGCCGCCGAGGCGCTGCGCGGCGCGCTTTCCGACTGGAGCCAGAAGGACCGCAACACCTATACGAAGCTGCATTACCAGCCCTACCTGCTCTCCGTGCCGTTGGAAGACCAGCTCCGCCACGCCCACTTCATCCGCCAGGCCGACAAAGCCGGCCAGGCGCTCGCCACCATGGTGCGCACCGACAGCTTCCACGCCATCACTGAGATCACCGTGCTGTCGCCCGACCATCCCAGGCTGCTCGCCGTCATTGCCGGCGCCTGTGCTGCGGCTGGCGCCAACATTGTCGACGCCCAGATCTTCACGACCTCGGACGGACGGGCACTCGATACGATCCATGTCAGCCGTGAATTTGCCGACGATGCCGACGAGCTGCGCCGCGCCGCCACGATCGGGCGGATGATCGAGGATGTACTGGCCGGCCGCAAGCGCCTGCCCGAGGTCATCGCCACGCGCACGCGCAACCGCAAGAGAAGCAAGGCTTTCGACATTCCGCCCTCGGTCAACATCACCAACAGCCTGTCGAACAAGTTCACGGTCATCGAGGTCGAATGCCTCGACCGGCCGGGCCTGCTGTCGGAGATCACTGCCGTGCTCTCCGATCTGTCGCTTGACATCCAGTCGGCGCGCATCACCACCTTCGGCGAGAAGGTGATCGACACCTTCTACGTCACCGACCTCGTGGGTCAGAAAATATCCGGCGACAGCAAGCGCGCCAATATCACCGCCCGCATGAAGGCCGTAATGGCGGAGGAGCAGGACGAGCTGCGCGAGCGCATGCCCTCCGGCATCATCGCGCCTGCCGCCACCCGGACGTCACCCGCAGCCGAAAAGAAAGCCGATTCTCCCGCATGAGCCCCAAAGCATGAGCCTCGTCAAGAAATTCGCGACCGTCGGCGGCGCCACTCTCGGCAGCCGGATCTTCGGTTTCGCCCGTGAAACGCTGATGGCGGCGGCGCTCGGCACCGGACCGATGGCCGACGTCTTCTACGCCGCCTTCCGTTTTCCGAACCTCTTCCGCCGGCTGTTTGCCGAAGGCGCCTTCAACGCCGCCTTCGTGCCGCTCTTTGCCAAGGAAATCGAGGCGAACGGCACGGACGGCGCCAAGCGCTTTTCGGAAGAAGTCTTCGGCGTCTTGTTTTCGGTGCTGCTCCTCATCACCATCGTGATGGAGCTTGCCATGCCGCTCTTGGTGCGCTTCATCATCGCGCCGGGTTTTGCCGACGATGCCGAGAAATTCTCGATCACGATCCGCATGGCGGCCGTGATGTTTCCCTATCTGATGTGCATGTCGCTGACGGCGATGATGAGCGGCATGCTGAATTCGCTGCATCATTTCTTTGCCGCCGCCATCGCCCCCGTCTTCCTCAACGTGGTGATGATCGGTGCGCTGTTTTATTCGCTCTATACCGGCGCCGATCCGCTCGCGACGGCCTGGTATCTCTCCTGGGGCGTTCTTGCCGCCGGGGTGCTGCAGCTCGCCGTCGTCTATATCGGCGTGCTGGCGGCCGGCATGAGCATCGGCCTCCGCTTTCCGAAGATGACGCCGAATGTCAAGCGGCTGCTGATCCTCGCGGTGCCGGCCGCCGTCACCGGCGGCATCACCCAGATCAACCAGCTGATCGGCCAGGCGATCGCCTCCTCCCGTGACGGCGCGATCGCCGCCCTGCAATATGCCGACCGCATCTATCAGCTGCCGCTCGGCGTCGTCGGCGTCGCTGTCGGCGTCGTGCTGCTGCCGGAGCTGGCCCGGGCGCTGAAGGGCGGGGCGCTACGCGAAGCGGCAAACCTGCAGAACCGCTCCATCGAATTCGTGCTGTTCCTGACCATCCCCGCCGCTTTCGCGCTCTGGATACTCTCCGACGAAATCATCCGCGTGCTCTACGAGCGCGGCGCCTTCCATCAGGAAAACACCGCCGTCGTCGGCTCGATCCTGGCGATTTACGGGATCGGCCTGCCGGCCTTCGTGCTGATCAAGGCGCTGCAGCCGGGTTTTTATGCCCGCGAGGACACCAAGACGCCGATGCGCTTCTCGGCGATCGCAGTGGGGACCAACTGCGTGACGGCGCTGACCCTCTTCCCCGTTATGGGCGCGCCCGGCATCGCCGTCGCGGAAGCCACCGCCGGCTGGATCAGCACGCTTCTGCTGTTCACCACGCTTCTGCGCCGCGGCCATCTGACATGGGAATGGGCGCTGGCAAAACGCGCCGCCCTGCTGATCGTCGCCTCGGCCGTCATGGGCGCGGCGATCGTCTTCCTCAAGCACTATTGGGCGCCATGGCTCGCCTCCGGCGCGCCGCTTCTGAGCAAGGTCGGTACGCTGGGGCTGCTGATAGCCATCGCCATGCTCATCTATTTCGCCGCCGCCTTCCTGATCGGCGGGGCGGATCTCGGCATGATAAGGCGCAACCTGAACCGCAAGCCGGTGAAGACGGAAGGGTGAGGTCGAGACACGGGTTAACACCCCTCCCCACAAGGGGGAGGGGCTCTGCGCGGCACCGCCCCACGTCAAACATCAACGCTTCTGCGGATGAGACGGTCAAAGGAATAAGGTCGGCGCGGCATTCAAGCCCCTCCCCTTGTGGGGATGGGTTGGGGAGGGGTTTTAGGCGGTCGGAACCGACAGCCGTGGCACACCCCCCGCACACACCTTCCTCTCTCGCTTAACAATCGACCCATCGCCGTTGCGGGCCGACATCGACATGAATGATGCCGTTGCAGTAGCTGCCGATGCCGCCGATGCCTGGAGCTGTCCTGGCGGCAGCAATGATTGTTCGTTCCGATAGGCCCGGCACCCTGATATCGGCCGCCAGGCATTTTCCATGCAGGGAGCCATGACGGCGGGGATGCGGCCGGAGGCCGGAGGTGACGATCGGACGGCGTCCGGTCTTTGCGGCGATATGCGACAGGATCGCTCGCAGCCGCTCTGGAAAACAGCCGGCGCGCACGCTGACGGTCTGAACCGCATAGGCGAGTCGCGTCTCATGCTTGGGAAGATGAACGGCCGGTCTCTTGCTGTCTTGACCGACGGCGTCGGTTGCGGATTGTAGGGCGAAAAGGCCTGCCATGACGAGCAAACGGGTGTTCTGCATGGTCCCCTCCGGGCGGTTGGCCTGGCGACTGACGGGCTGCCAGTGTGCGGAGAGGATTTTCAGTTCAATAAAAGCTTTTCTGTGAAATTTTATACTCAGTTTGAACTAAGGACGCTGATCAATTCGGCTTAAAAGTGAGCGTCCTTCGCGTTCTAGATGGAATAAACATCCAAACATGGGAGATCACATGACCGTCCAGTCTCTTTTTCTCGTCACGCTCGTCGTCGACGATTACGACCGCGCCAAAGGCTTCTATTGCGGCACCCTCGGTTTCGATTGCCTTCAGGACGAGCCCCAGCCGGGGGGCAAACGCTGGGTGGTGGTGAAAGGCGGAGATGGCGCCGCCTTTTTGCTGGCGCAGGCGGCAAACCAGACGCAGCGGGCGGCGATCGGCAACCAGACGGGTGGCCGCGTCGGCTTCTTCCTGAAGACCGACGATTTCGCCCGCGATCATGCCGCCCTGCTTGCGGCCGGCGTGCGCTTTCAGGAGGAGCCCAGGCATGAGGTCTACGGCACGGTCGCCGTCTTTGCGGATCCTTACGGCAACACCTTCGACCTGATCCAGCATGCTGCAGCCCGAACCTCTTGATTGCGACCGGCCGCCCGTGCATAAGCCGCGGCGTTAGCAACATGGGCGGGAAGCCCTGGGGCCCTCCACCAGCCTACTGAGGACGACATGAGCGAATTCAAGAAACTCGTATTCTCCGGCGTACAGCCGACCGGCAATCTGCATCTCGGCAATTATCTCGGTGCCATCCGCCGCT
The DNA here is from genome assembly GCF_030518245.1 of Rhizobium sp. CBN3. Taxonomy (NCBI): domain Bacteria; kingdom Pseudomonadati; phylum Pseudomonadota; class Alphaproteobacteria; order Hyphomicrobiales; family Rhizobiaceae; genus Rhizobium; species Rhizobium sp. CBN3. The sequence continues at coordinate 141,675 of NZ_JAULSE010000006.1, read as the reverse complement.
TCGTGGCGCTGCAGGAAGGCAATGACTGCATCTATTGCGTCGTCGACATGCATGCGCTCACCGCCCAGCTGGTGCACGAAGACATGCCGAGCCAGACGCGCTCGATCGCCGCCGCCTTCATCGCCGCCGGCATCGATCCGGAAAAGCACATCGTCTTCAATCAGTCGGCCGTGCCGCAACATGCGGAACTCGCCTGGATCTTCAACTGTGTCGCCCGCATCGGTTGGATGAACCGCATGACGCAGTTCAAGGACAAGGCCGGCAAGGACCGCGAGCAGGCTTCGCTCGGTCTTTACGCCTATCCGAGCCTGATGGCCGCCGATATTCTCGCCTATCGCGCCACTCATGTGCCTGTTGGCGAGGACCAGAAGCAGCATCTGGAGCTTGCCCGCGACATCGCGATGAAGTTCAACCTCGATTATGCCGAGCACATTCGCAAGAGCGGCTACGGCATCGACATCACCGTCGGCGACGAGCCGGTGCATGCCTATTTCCCGATGGTCGAGCCGCTGATCGGCGGGCCGGCGCCGCGCGTCATGTCACTGCGCGACGGCACCAAGAAAATGTCGAAATCCGATCCCTCCGACCTTTCGCGCATCAATCTGATGGACGACGAGGAGGCGATCTCGAAGAAGATTCGCAAGGCCAAGACCGATCCGGACGGTTTGCCGAGCGAGGTCGACGGGCTGCAGGGCCGGCCGGAAGCCGACAATCTGGTGGCGATCTATGCCGCGCTCGCCGACAAATCGAAGGCCGAGGTGCTGGCCGACTTCGGCGGCCAGCAATTCTCCGTCTTCAAGCCGGCGCTGGTCGATCTCGCCATCCATGTGCTGGCGCCGATCACCGGCGAGATGCGCCGGCTGATGAACGATACCAGCCATATCGACGCGATCCTGCGCAAGGGCGGCGAACGGGCGAGAGCCCGTGCTGAAGTGACGATGAGCCAGGTACGCGACGTCATCGGCTTCCTCTACTGAGGCAGATCTCCTCTTCTGCCCTTCTGGGGGGAGAAGGGGATCTCCTTCAGAGCGCGAGGCGCCAAAAAACTGCGCTTGCAATTTTTCCGCTTCGGGTGTCAGAGTCCGCGCCATGGTATCGAAGCGACTCTCACGGCTCGAAGGTCACCGCCGCAAATTCATGGCGGTGATCGACGGGACACCCGAATGCCAGCGCGCCGTTCATTATGCCGGGCGGCGCGCGAAGAACTCCAATGGCGGCCTGGTGCTGCTCTATGTGATCCCCAACGGCGATTTCCAGCAATGGCTCGGGGTCGAGGAGATCATGCGGGCCGAGGCCCGCGAGGAAGCCGAGGCAACGGTTGCCAAGATCGCCCAGATCGTCCGCGAGACGATCGGCATCGAGCCTGAGGTCGTCATCCGTGAAGGCAGTGCCGCCGAGCAGATCAACGCCGTGATCGAGGAAGACCGCGATGTAGCGATCCTCGTTCTTGCCGCCGGCTCGGCAAAGGAAGGTCCCGGACCACTGGTTTCGTCGGTCGCCGGACGCGCGGCGGCGTTTCCAATTCCCGTCACCGTCCTGCCGGATACGCTGACCAACGAGGAAATCGACGCCCTCTGCTGAGCCTATTTCTTGAGTACAAGTCTCTTGATTAGGCCAGGCAATGGGCTTATCTTCTTTTGAAGAATTCTAAAGACGGCCGAGGTCTCGAGCCTGTCACATGGAGAGCCAGATGTTCATTCAGACCGAAGCCACGCCGAACCCCGCCACACAGAAGTTCCTGCCGGGCAAGGTCGTCATGGAAAACGGCACCGCCGAATTCCGCAGCGCCGAAGAGGCTGAAGCCTCGCCGCTCGCCGCCCGGCTGTTCGACATCCCCGGTGTCACCGGCGTCTATTTCGGCTATGATTTCATTTCCGTCTCCAAGGACAACGCCGAATGGCAGCATCTTAAGCCGGCTATCCTTGGCTCGATCATGGAGCATTTCATGTCCGGCAAACCGGTCATGGGGGATGCTTCCATCCTTTCCGAGGACGCCGATGCCGGCGACGAGTTCTTTGATGAAGCCGACGAATCGATTGTGCTGACCATCAAGGAGCTTCTGGAGACTCGCGTGCGCCCGGCCGTCGCCCAGGACGGCGGCGACATCACCTTCCGCGGCTTCAAGGACGGCAAGGTTTATCTGAACATGAAAGGCTCCTGCTCCGGCTGCCCGTCTTCGACGGCGACGCTGAAGCACGGCGTCCAGAACCTGCTGCGCCATTTCGTTCCCGAAGTGCAGGAAGTGATTGCCGCTTAAGAATTTCGAATTCGCTCCGGCCGTTCATCTCAGGTTCGGCCGGACAGTTTATGGTTAGGCGACAACAGCTTATTCGGAAATTGATGGCATGATCGTTCTGGCGCTCGACACGGCAGGTGTGGATTGCGCTGCCGCCGTTTATGACAGCGGCAGGAATACGATGCTGGGGGAGGCATCGGACATGATCGGCAAGGGGCATGCTGAACATCTGATCGGTATCGTCGATCGCGCGCTGGATCAGGCGGGAGTGACACTTTCTCAGATCGACCGCCTTGCCGTCACCATCGGCCCCGGCTCCTTTACCGGTATCCGCGTCGGCGTTGCCGCGGCCCGCGGTTTTGCGCTTTCCCTCGATGTGCCCGTCGTCGGCGTCACCACGCTCGCGGTGATGGCATCGGCCCAGCGTGAGAAGACGCCCGGCCGCGCCGTGCTGGCGGCGATGGACGCCAAGCGCGACGAAATCTATCTCCAGTCCTTCGCAGCCGATGGTTCCCCGCTCGATCAGCCGCGGGCGGCAAGCGTCGCCGAGGCCCAGGCTTTCGCCGCCGGCTTCGATGGTGAAATCACCGGTTCGGCAACGCCGCTCCTGAAGGCCGGCGCCGGCGGCGATCACCCCAACGTCTTTCCGATTTCGATTGTCGCGCGTCTGGGGGCTGCCGCCCCTGCCGATGCCGGAAAGCCCAAGCCCCTTTATCTGCGCGGACCGGATGCCAAGCCGCAGGCCGGATATGCGATTGCGCGACGAGTGTGACGATGCTGGAAGCCTATCTGACGCTGAAGCCGGAATTCGAGATCATCGCCATGGAGCGCGAGGATTGCCGCGACGTCGCCGTCTTGCATGGCGAGCGATTCGCCCGGCCCTGGGGCGACGGCGAGTTCCACAGCCTGCTGTCGCAGGAGACTGTTTTCGGCTTCGTCGCGCGCCAGACCAATGCCATCCTGAAAAAGCCGCTTCCCGGCTTTATTCTTGCCCGCCAAGTCGCCGGCGAGGCCGAGATCCTGACGATTGCCGTGCAGGCGAAGGTCGCCCGCACCGGGCTGGGCTGGCGGCTGATGCAGGCGGCGATGCGCGAGGCGCGGGTGCGTGGCGGCGAGAGCATGTTTCTCGAGGTCGACAGCGGCAATACGGCGGCGCTCGGCCTCTACCGCAAGCTCGGCTTTGAAAAGGTCGGCGAGCGCCAGGGCTACTACAAGCAGGAAAACGGCGCCCGTTCCACGGCGCTTGTCATGAAGCGCGTTCTTCGATAGTTCCGTGGCAGAAAGATAACATCCGCACCGGCACGAACGCCGTGCAGGCATTGCGGAAACACGAATATCTCTAGAGGCGGCCATGACCGATGTAGCCAAGACCCTTGAGGAGCTTTGCGCCGAACGCGGCATGCGCATGACCGAGCAGCGCCGCGTGATCGCACGCATCCTCGAAGAGTCGGAAGACCATCCTGACGTCGAAGAGCTTTACCGCCGTTCGGTGAAGGTCGATGCGAAGATCTCGATCTCTACAGTCTATCGCACCGTCAAACTGTTCGAAGATGCCGGCATCATCGCCCGCCACGACTTCCGCGACGGGCGCTCGCGCTACGAAACGGTGCCGGAAGAGCATCATGATCATCTCATCGACCTGAAGACCGGCAAGGTCATCGAATTCCGTTCGCCTGAGATCGAGGCGCTGCAGGAGCGCATCGCCCGCGAGCACGGCTTCCAGCTGGTCGACCACCGCCTGGAGCTCTACGGCATTCCGTTGAAGAAGGAAGATCTCTGAAGCGATGGCAGCCCGGGAGTGCCGCATTTGATCGCCTGGCTGCGCATTGCCTTCGCTGCGGTCGTCATCCTTGCCGTCAGCATCGTGCTCATGCCGCTGCAGGTGTTGGCCCTGCGTTTCGACTGGCGGCTGCGCCGCAGACTTCCGCGTGTCTGGCACCGTATCATCTGTTATTGTCTCGGCCTCCGCGTCCGGGTGACTGGCAGGCTGGAAGACCGTCGACCGCTGATGCTCTGCTCGAACCATTCGTCTTGGCTTGACATCATGGTCCTGTCGGCCGTCGCCGACGTCGCCTTCATCGCCAAGATCGAGGTCAGCGACTGGCCGATCTTCGGCACCCTCGCTAAGCTGCAGAAGAGCGTGTTCGTCGTGCGCGAGGAGAGGCGCAAGACCGGCCATCAGGCAAATGAGATCGCCGGTCGCATGGCCGACGGCGAGATCGTCGTGCTCTTCCCCGAGGGCACGACCTCGGACGGCAACCGGTTGCTGGAGGTCAAGTCGTCGTTGTTCGGCGCCGCCGCGATGGCGGTGCCTTATTCGCCGACGGCAACCGTCGTGGTGCAGCCGGTGGCCGTTGCCTATACCAGGGTGCATGGCATTCCGATGGGACGCTACCACCGGCCGCTCGCCGCCTGGCCGGGGGATATCGAGCTCCTGCCGCATCTGATCGACATTCTCAGATGCGGCGCAATCGATGCGGAGGTTTCCTTCGGCGAGGCGGTGGAATACCGCGCCGACTGCAATCGCAAGGAGGTGAGCGCGACGATCGCCTCGCGCATCCGCAGCCTTCTCAACACAAGCCTGCGCGGTCGCGATATCGGCTAAGCCGAGAGGTCTCTTTTCTCGGGCGGCAAAAACCACTAAATAGCGCGCCATGACACAGAATAACGCCCTTCTTCAGGCCCCGGAGGTTTCTCTCCGTGACGGCAGCAACAGCCGCAAGGTCTTCATCAAGACCTATGGCTGTCAGATGAACGTCTATGATTCCACGCGCATGAGCGATGCTCTTGCCCGCGACGGCTACGAACCGACCGAAGACATGGAACAGGCGGATCTCGTTCTGCTTAACACCTGTCATATCAGAGAGAAGGCGGCCGAGAAGGTCTATTCGGCGCTCGGACGGCTGCGCGAGATGAAAAAGAAGAAAGCAGCCGACGGCCGGGAGATGATGATCGGCGTTACCGGCTGCGTCGCCCAGGCCGAAGGTGAGGAGATCCTGCGCCGGGCGCCGGCTGTCGACGTCGTCATCGGCCCGCAGACCTATCACCGCCTGCCGGAGGCGTTGCGCCGGGCCAAAGAGGGCCAGCGGGTCGTCGATACTGAATACGCGATCGAGGACAAGTTCGAGCATCTGCCGATTGCCGAGAGCCGCAAGATCCGCGCCCGCGGCGTCACCGCCTTCCTGACGGTGCAGGAGGGCTGCGACAAGTTCTGCACCTTCTGCGTGGTGCCCTATACGCGCGGCTCGGAAGTGTCGCGGCCGGTCTCGCAGATCGTCGAGGAGGCCGAAAAGCTCGCCGAAGCCGGAGTGCGCGAAATCACCTTGCTCGGCCAGAACGTCAATGCCTGGCATGGTGCCGGACCGCGAGGCGAGGCCTGGAGCCTCGGCGACCTGCTCTACCGCCTTGCCGAGGTCCCCGGCCTGGCGCGGCTGCGTTATACCACAAGCCATCCGCGCGACATGGATGACCGGCTGATCGAGGCCCATCGCGACCTCCGGGCGCTGATGCCCTACCTGCACCTGCCGGTGCAATCGGGCTCCGACCGGATCCTCAAAGCGATGAACCGGCGTCATACGGCGGCCGAATATCTCAGCCTGATCGAACGCATCCGCGCAGTGCGGCCCGATATCGCGCTGTCGGGCGATTTCATCACCGGTTTTCCGGGGGAGACAGATAAGGATTTTGAGGATACACTCAGACTTGTGGAGGAGGTGCGCTATGCGCAAGCCTTCTCGTTCAAATACTCGACTCGGCCGGGCACACCCGGCGCGGAACTGAAGGACCAGGTGCCGGAAGAGATCAAGGCAGAACGGCTGGAACGCCTGCAAGCGCTGCTTTTGAAGCAGCAGCAGGAATTTGCCGAATCCTGCATCGGCAAGGAGATCGATCTGTTGCTCGAAAAGCCCGGCCGCATGCCGGGACAGCTGATCGGACGTTCTCCCTGGCTTCAATCCGTGAATGTTGATGCAAAAGCATCGCAAATCGGTGACATTATCAAAGTGCGAATCACCGGAACCGGAACGAACAGCCTGTTTGCCGAACGCGCAGAGGCTGCGGTCTAACCCAAGGAGCCCGACCGCTTGAACGGACAAGAATTGGTTTCTTCTTCACCGCGCCACCCCCGCACGCCGAGCGACACCAATCACTTCGTCCTGACGTTCGAGAACAATCGGTTCGCCAGCGAACTCTTCGGCCAGTTCGACCAGAACCTAAAGCTGCTCGAGGAGCGGCTGAACATCGATGCACGGGCGCGCGGCAATTCCGTCGTCATATCGGGCGATGTCGTGACCACCAACCAGGCGCGGCGCACCCTCGATTATCTCTATGAAAAGCTTCAGAAAGGCGGCAGCGTGGAACGATCCGACGTCGAGGGCGCAATCCGCATGGCGGTCGCCGCCGACGATCAGCTCAGCCTTCCCACCATGGAGCGCAAGGCCAAGCTGACGATGGCGCAGATTTCGACGCGCAAGAAGACGATCATCGCCCGCACGCCGACGCAGGACGCCTACATCAGGGCGCTGGAGCGCGCCGAGCTCGTCTTCGGCGTCGGCCCGGCCGGCACCGGCAAGACCTATCTCGCCGTCGCCCATGCCGCCCAGATGCTGGAGCGCGGCGCGGTCGAAAAGATCATCCTGTCGCGCCCGGCCGTCGAGGCCGGTGAGCGCCTCGGCTTCCTGCCCGGCGACATGAAGGAAAAGGTCGACCCCTATCTTCGGCCGCTCTATGACGCGCTCTATGACATGATCCCCGCCGACAAGGTCGATCGGGCGATCACCGCCGGCGTCATCGAAATTGCCCCGCTCGCCTTCATGCGCGGCCGTACGCTCGCCAACGCCGCGATCATCCTCGACGAAGCGCAGAATACGACGTCGATGCAGATGAAAATGTTCCTGACGCGTCTCGGCGAAAATGCCCGTATGATCGTCACCGGCGACCCGAGCCAGATCGACCTGCCGCGCGGCGTCAAATCCGGCCTCGTCGAGGCCCTGGAGCTGCTGAACGGCGTCGAGGGCATCTCGATCGTGCGCTTCAAGGACACCGACGTCGTGCGTCATCCGCTGGTCGGCCGCATCGTCAGAGCCTATGACGCCACCTATCTTGTCGAAGCCGAAGACGTCGGTCGGCAGGGCTGATGGCCGAACTCGATATCCAGATCAGCATCGAGGACATCGGCTGGCCCGGCGAGGAAACGCTGCTGGTTTTTTGCGAGCGCGTGCTCGGGGCCGCCGCGGTCTATCTGCGCGACAATGAGAAGCAGCCTTTCCCGAACATGCCGCCGGAGGTTTCGCTGGTCTTTACCGACGATGCCTCGATCCAGGACATCAATGCCGAATGGCGCGGCAAGGACAAGCCGACCAATGTCCTCTCCTTCCCGGCCTTTCCGGTTCAGCGCGGCAAGCTGCCCGGGCCGATGCTCGGCGACATCATCATCGCCCGGGAGACGGTGGAGCGGGAAGCCCAGGAACTCGAAAAGAGTTTTGACGACCACCTGACCCATCTTCTGGTGCACGGTTTCTTGCATCTTCTCGGCTACGACCATATGAATAATGCCGAAGCCGAAATTATGGAGGGGCTGGAGACTCGCATTTTGGCGCAGCTCGGCCTATCTGATCCCTACGAGGGTCAAGACCTTAAAATGGAACCATGAGCGACTTTACGACGAAGCCGGCGGCAGACGCCAAGGACTCCGAATCATCCTCTTCTTCGGATGAGGTCGGCAGTAGTAGTCGGCCATCCGGCCGATCCCAATCCTTCTGGTCGCGCGCCGCCCGCATTCTCCGCCCGCAGCAGGGCTCGCGACTGCGCGAGGATCTTGCCGATGCGCTGATGACCGATGCAGCCGGCGACGACGCTTTTTCGCCCGACGAGCGGGCAATGCTGCACAATATCCTGCGCTTTCGCGAGGTGCGCGTCGCCGACGTGATGGTGCCGCGCGCCGATATCGAGGCGGTGGACCAGAACATCACCATCGGCGAGCTGATGATCCTGTTCGAGGAATCCGGCCGCTCGCGCATGCCTGTTTATGCCGATACGCTCGACGACCCGCGCGGCATGGTGCATATCCGCGACCTGCTCTCCTATGTCGCCAAGCAGGCGCGCAACAAGCGCCGCGGCCCGGCAAAGCCGGCCGCTGCAGCGCCGGCGATCGAAGTCGCGCCGGAGAACATCCAGAAGCCGCCGCGCTCGACCAAGCCGAATTTCGATCTTGCCCGGGTCGACCTGCAGAAGACGCTGGCCGAGGCCGGCATCATCCGCAAGATCCTGTTCGTGCCGCCGTCGATGCTGGCCTCCGACCTCTTGCGCCGGATGCAGGTGAACCGTACGCAGATGGCGCTCGTCATCGACGAATATGGCGGCACCGACGGTCTCGCCTCGCACGAGGACATCGTCGAAATGGTGGTCGGCGACATCGACGACGAACATGACGACGAAGAAGTGATGTTCAAGCGCGTCGCCGAAGACGTCTTCGTCGCCGACGCCCGTGTCGAGCTGGAAGAGATCGCCGAAGCGATCGGACCGGATTTCGACATCAGCGAACAGGTCGACGAGGTCGACACGCTGGGCGGGCTGATCTTCTCCGCGCTCGGCCGCATCCCCGTCCGCGGCGAAGTCGTCCAGGCCCTGCCGAACTTCGAATTCCATATCCTCGACGCCGATCCGCGCCGCATCAAGCGGCTGCGCATCACCCGCAAGCGCCACGCGATCCGCCGCCGCGCCAAGGAGGCTGGCGACATCACACCCGGATCCGAGACCGGCGACGACCGGTCGGCCGAATCGACCACCAACTAGGCATCGGTACGGAAATCGGAATTGCCTTTCGGGCCGATGCGGGAACAGGACAAAGAGCCGCTTTTTTGAAAGACTGCGAATGGGTTGATTCGCGGTTTGATGGGAGTGCGCATGGAGCGGCTTGCGGACAGGGTTATCCTCGTCTGGGGGTTAAAACGGTCGTTGCTGGCCGTCGCCGCTGGAGCATTCGCCGCTCTGGCGCTGCCGCCTTTCGGTTTTTTCGCGGCGATGTTCCTCTCCTTCACGCTGCTCGTCTGGCTGCTCGACGGGACGGCAGCTTCTCCTGAAAGCGGCCTGATCGGCAGGCTATGGCCGGCCTTTGCCGTCGGCTGGCTGTTCGGCTTCGGCTATTTCGTCGCCGGCCTTTGGTGGATCGGTCATGCCTTGCTGGTCGATTCGGAGGAATTTGCCTGGGCACTGCCCCTGGCAGTCCTCGGGCTGCCGGCCGGCCTTGCGGTCTTCTATGGGCTGGCGACTGCCCTTGCCCGGATCGTCTGGTCCGACGGCATGGGACGGATCGCCGCACTTGCGGCCGGCTTCGGCCTGATGGAATGGCTTCGAAGCATGATCCTCACCGGCTTTCCCTGGAATGCCATCGGTTATGGCCTGATGCCCGTTCCGCTGATGATGCAGTCGGCGCATGTGATCGGTGCGATGGGGGTGACGACACTTGCCGTCTTCGTCTTTTCCGCCCCGGCGCTGATCGGGACGCGACAGGGCGCGAAGCCTGGAATTGCGCTCGCCATCCTGCTGTTTGCCGCCCATCTCGGTTACGGCGCCTATGCCCTTTATCTGGCGCCGCGGCCGCAGTCCTTACCCGAAGACAAGCGGCCGGTGGTGCGGCTGGTGCAGCCGGCCATCGACCAGGCGGCGAAGATGGACAACGACGCCGACCGCAATGCGATCTTCGAGACCCATCTGAAGCTTTCCGCCGAAGCGCCCAGGAACGGCGGACGCAAACCCAACATCATCGTCTGGCCGGAAACCTCGATCCCCTTCATCCTCACCGACAACCAGGATGCGTTGACGCGGATCGCCGATACGCTCGACGACGATCAGATCCTGATCGCCGGCGCGGTGCGCGCCGAGGAGATGGGGCCTGGCACCCCGGTGCGCTACTACAATTCCATCTATGTGATCGACGGCCGCGGCCAGATCATCGCCGCCTCCGACAAGGTGCATCTCGTGCCTTTCGGCGAATATCTGCCCTTCGAGGACATCCTCACCGAACTCGGTATCCAGAATGTCGTCGAGATACCAGGCGGCTTTTCGGCCGCCGCAAGCCGGCACCTTCTGGCGCTGCCCGGCGGCCTCAATCTCTACCCGCTGATCTGCTATGAGATCATCTTTCCGGGCGAGATGACCGGCGACATCGTGGATGCCAACGCGCTCCTCAACCTCACCAACGATGCATGGTTCGGCATCACGCCCGGGCCCTACCAGCATTTCCAGCAGGCGCGGGTGCGGGCAATCGAGACCGGCCTGCCGCTGATTCGCGACGCCAACAACGGCATATCGGCACTCGTGAACGCGCATGGGGAAATCATCGCAGGCCTCGATCTTGGTGAGACCGGCTTCATTGATGCAACTGTTGATGGGTTCGGCAATGGGTTCGGAACCACATACCCCCTTCAGACATACTTCTGGTTGACCGAAGCACTGTTGATGCTGATTGCGCTAATTTCTCGCAAAGGTTTTATTTGAGGGTTGAATTGACCAAAAACCCCTAAAATTGCATAGTGATGACAATCGGCGTTGTTAACGTTTGCTTGAAGGTGGTTTCCCCACCGCTTGCAACGTGGCGTTTTGGGATGGATCAGGGGCATGCCGGTTGGAAACAGAAATTCGTAGCTAGGGCACGACCATGATTGAAAATAAGAAGAAACCGAATCCGATCGACATCCATGTTGGCAGCCGCATTCGCCTTCGCCGAACGATGTTGGGCATGAGCCAGGAAAAGCTTGGCGAAAGCCTCGGCATCACCTTCCAGCAGATCCAGAAATATGAGAAGGGCACCAACCGTGTCGGCGCAAGCCGTCTGCAGAACATCTCGAGCATTCTCAATGTTCCGGTCTCCTTCTTCTTCGAGGATGCGCCCGGCGAACATGCCGGCGCCGCCGGCGGCATGGCCGAAGCCTCCAGCTCGAATTACGTCGTAGACTTCCTCTCCTCCTCGGAGGGCCTGCAGCTCAACCGCGCCTTCGTGAAGATTTCCGATCCCAAGGTTCGCCGCAAGGTCGTGGAACTGGTCAAGGCGCTCGCTGCCGAAGCCGACGCTGACTGATCCAGCTCTCATTGCAAAATAGGAAAGGCGGTCGAAAGGCCGCTTTTTTTGTGTTTTTCGGGCAAAATTTGTCACCTCACCACTGATATAAAGATATATTTATGTCCTTGTGCGCTTGTCATCAGCGCTCGAACTGAGTACCTACTAGCTGGCTTTTATTCTTTGAGGGGAATCCCGGAATGCGCGCGAATTATCTCTTTACCAGCGAATCTGTTGCCGAAGGTCATCCGGACAAAGTGTGTGACCGCATCTCCGACGAGATCGTCGATCTGGTCTACCGCGAAGCGGCCAAGACCGGCGTCAATCCGTGGGGCGTGCGCATTGCCTGCGAAACGCTGGCGACGACCAACCGCGTCGTCATCGCCGGCGAGGTCCGCCTGCCGCCGAGCCTGATGAAGAAGGACAAGGATGGCAAGGACGTCATCAATCCCTCGAAGTTCAAAGCCGCCGCCCGCCGCGCCATCAAGGATATCGGCTACGAACAGGACGGCTTCCACTGGAAGAAGGCAAAGATCGACGTGCTGCTGCACTCGCAGTCGGCCGATATTGCCCAGGGCGTCGACAGCGCCGCCGACCAGCAGGGCGACGAGGGCGCCGGCGACCAGGGCATCATGTTCGGTTACGCCTGCAAGGAAACGCCGGACCTGATGCCGGCTCCAATCTATTATTCTCACAGGATCCTGCAGCTGCTGGCCGCCGCCCGCAAGAAGGGCGACGGTGAAGTCGCCAAGCTCGGCCCCGACGCCAAGAGCCAGGTGACCGTGCGTTACGTCGACGGCAAACCCTCGGAAGCGACCTCGATCGTACTTTCGACCCAGCATCTCGATGAGAGCTGGGATTCCAAGAAAGTCCGCGCCGTCGTCGAACCCTATATCCGCGAGGCGCTCGGCGAGCTGAAGATCGCCGAGGATTGCAAGTGGTACATCAATCCCACCGGCAAGTTCGTCATCGGCGGACCGGACGGCGATGCAGGCCTGACCGGCCGCAAGATCATCGTCGACACCTATGGCGGTGCGGCTCCGCATGGCGGTGGTGCATTCTCCGGCAAGGACACGACCAAGGTCGACCGTTCGGCTGCCTATGCCGCCCGCTACCTCGCCAAGAACGTCGTCGCCGCCGGCCTCGCCGACCGCTGCACGATCCAGCTCTCCTACGCCATCGGCGTCGCGCAGCCGCTGTCGATCTATGTCGACCTGCACGGCACCGGCAAGGGTGTGTCGGAAGACCAGGTTGAAGCGGCGATCCGCCAGAACATGGACCTGTCGCCGTCGGGCATCCGCCGTCACCTCGACCTCAACAAGCCGATCTACGCCAAGACCTCGGCCTATGGCCATTTCGGCCGCAAGGCCGGCCGTGACGGCTCATTCTCCTGGGAGCGCACCGACCTCGTCAAGGCGCTCAAGGAAGCCGTCAAGACCAAGGTCGCTGCATGACGGATATGGAACGCCGGGGACGAGCGACCGAAGCCTTTTTCGGTCGCCGCAAGGGAAAGGCCCTGCGCGAACAGCAGGCGGAAACGCTGAACAGCCTGCTCCCGGCATTCCTCATCGATCTCTCGGCGGCTCCCCCGGAGCCGCTGACATCCCTCTTTCCGATTCCGGTCACGACATTGCGGCTGGAAATCGGTTTCGGCGGCGGCGAACACCTGATCCATCGGGCGCTGGAGAGACCTTCGACCGGTTTTATCGGCGTCGAACCCTTCGTCAATTCGATGCAAAAGCTTTTGTCGCGTATCGGCGAGACCGGCGCCTCCAATATTCGCGTCTATAATGACGATGCGACGCAACTGCTCGACTGGCTGCCGGATGGCGCGCTCGACCAAATCGATCTGCTCTATCCCGATCCCTGGCCGAAGCGGAAGCACTGGAAGCGCCGCTTCGTCTCGAAGACCAATCTCGACCGCTTTCACCGCGTGCTGAAGCCCGGCGGTCTTTTCTGCTTCGCCTCCGACATCGACACCTATGTGAACTGGACGCTGCTCAAATGCCGCGGCCATGGCGGCTTCGACTGGATGGCAGAAAACGCGGCGGATTGGCTGACCCCCTATGAGGGCTGGCCGAGCACGCGCTATGAGGCGAAGGCGCGCCGCGAGGGCCGGTCGTCAGCCTATCTGACCTTCAGGAAGATCTGAATTCGGCGAACACTGCGCTGGAAGCAATTGAAGGCGATAGTGAAGGCGTGCCGTGCGGCCCCCTCATCCGACCCTGCGGGCCACCTTCTCCCCGCTGGGGAGAAGAGGGAGAATGCCGCTTCTCGATCGACCCCGCTGGATGGAGTGCGTATGAACAGGTGGGTTCGTTGGCCAGTATCGGCGCGCCTTGCTCCCCTCTTCTCCCCAGCGGGGAGAAGGTGGCCCGAAGGGCCGGATGAGGGGGCCACACGGCACGGTGCCAACGACGACCAGTCTATTTGCAGTATAGCTGCAAATGCCTGATGGCATTTCGCTTTTCATAGCACTCAGTGCGTTTGACGGTCAGTGCAGGCTGACCGTCTTCAATTCGTCTTCGGCGGCCTTGAAGAAGGTGCTGGAGCGGTTGTCCGTCAAAAGGATCGGCGTGCCGTCGGCACCGAACAGTGCCCAGAGATCGACGTTCGGATCGATATCCGGCGCCTCGGGGAAGCACTTAGCGACCTCTTCGGTGCGCATCTTTCTGATATAGGCGACCTCGCCGTTGCCGATGTGGGCAAGCTCGGATTTGGTCAAGTGAGACGTGGCTTCTTTCATCAACATTCCTGTTCCTCCGGGAGAAGGGACCAACGGTTCTGGAAACCGTTGTGCTACTGTGAGACCGAAATGTTAATTTTCTTGACCATGCGCGCCGGTTCCGGACGAATTAGATCGACGGAGAGCAGACCGTTCTTCAGGCCGGCGCCGAGGACCTGCATGCCGTCGGCCAGCACGAAGGTGCGCTGGAACTGGCGGGAGGCAATGCCGCGATAAAGATAATCCCGCTCGCCCTGCTCCACCTGACGGCCGCGGATCACAAGCTGGTTCTCCTCGGTGGAGACATCGAGCTCCTCCTCGCTGAAACCGGCAACGGCAAGGGTGATGCGCAGACGTTCGGGGGCGCCGCTGTCGGCGGCGATGCGTTCGATGTTGTAAGGCGGGTATCCGTCGCTCGCTTTGGAAATGCGCTCCAGCGTTTTTTCCATGGCGTCGAAGCCCAGAAGCAGGGGGCTGGCGAAAGGGGTAATGCGGCTCATCTCTTTTCAAGTCCTTGATGCAAGCGACCATCCCGGACCTCAAGCGCAGCATCCGGATGCCGCTAATATGGGGGCATGATCACGGCGCTGCAAGGCGCACGCGACCCTCCCGATTCAAACCTCTCTCACTTTTCGAATGCCGGCGCCCGCCTCCTTGCTTGACAAAGGACCTGCTGCCTCGCATCAAAACATGCCCGCGCGGAATGTGCCGATTTGTGACGGGGAATGAAGAGATTGTGTCTGCCGGAACAAGCGGCATGGCGAGAACAGGACGATTGGAATGGCAAGCGCGAGAAAGATCATCATCGACACGGATCCCGGCCAGGATGACGCGGCCGCCATCATGCTGGCTTTCGGAAGCCCCGATGAGCTCGAGGTGCTAGGGATCACGACGGTCGCCGGCAACGTGCCGCTGTCATTCACCAGCCGCAACGCGCGCATCGTCTGCGAGCTCTGCGGCCGCACGGATGTGAAGGTTTTCACCGGCGCCGACAAGCCGATCGCCCGCAAGCTGGTGACTGCAGAACATGTGCACGGCAAGACCGGCCTCGACGGCCCTGTTCTGCCCGAACCGACGATGGCGCTGCAGCCCGGCCACTCCGTCGATTTCATCATCGAGACGCTGCGCCGCGAGCCGGAAGGCACGGTGACGCTCTGCACGCTCGGGCCGCTCACCAATATCGGCATGGCCTTCCAGAAGGCGCCCGACATCATTGCCCGCATTCGCGAGCTGGTCATGATGGGCGGCGGCTTCTTCGAGGGCGGCAATATTACGCCGGCCGCCGAATTCAACATCTATGTCGACCCCGAAGCCGCCGACATCGTCTTCCGTTCAGGCGTGCCGATCGTGATGATGCCACTCGACGTGACGCATCAGCTGCTGACGCGCAAGGACCGGGTCAAACGCATGGCCGAGATCGGCACGGCGCCTGTTAAGGCCATGGTCGAGATGTTGGAATTCTTCGAACGCTTCGATATCGAGAAATACGGTTCTGATGGCGGGCCGCTGCACGACCCCACGGTCGTGGCCTATCTCTTGAAACCAGAGCTTTTCCAGGGCCGCGACTGCAATGTCGAGATCGAGATCCGGTCCGAACTCACCGTCGGGATGACCGTCGTCGACTGGTGGCATGTGACCGAGCGCAAGCGCAACGCCAAGGTCATGCGCCATGTCGATGCGGACGGCTTCTTCGATCTGCTGATCGAACGCTTCGCCCGCATCTGATTTTTCTTTCCTTTTCCGAGGCGGAGAAGGAAAACGACCTCAGGCGTCCTTCTCGTCGAAGACGGAATTGATTTCGGCCTCGACCGGCTTCGGGCCGCCCTTGGCAACGCCGACCATGGCCGGCCGTAGGACGCGTTCGCCGATGGTGAAGCCGGCCTGCACGACCTGGACGACGGTATTGTTCGGCACTTCGGAGTTCGGCACCTCGAACATCGCCTGATGAAAATTCGGATCGAATTTCTGGCCGACCGGCTCCAGCTTGCGAACGCCGTGGCGCTCCAGCGCCGAGAGCATCGAGCGCTCGGTCATCTCCACACCTTCGATCAGGGTGGTGAGGCCGGCATCGGCCGTGGCCTTGGTCTCCGGAGAG
Organism: Rhizobium sp. CBN3; assembly: GCF_030518245.1. Lineage (NCBI taxonomy): Bacteria > Pseudomonadati > Pseudomonadota > Alphaproteobacteria > Hyphomicrobiales > Rhizobiaceae > Rhizobium > Rhizobium sp. CBN3. The sequence continues at coordinate 125,564 of NZ_JAULSE010000006.1, read as the reverse complement.
ATGGCGTCCAGCGCCCGGCGCAAATTGTCCGAGACGGCGAGCATGTCGCGGGCGAAACCGGCGACGGAATAGGATTTTGCATCCTTGACCTCGCGCTCGGTGCGGCGGCGCAGATTATCCATCTCGGCGGCAAGGCGCAGATAGCGGTCACGCAGCTCGGTATTCTCGGCCTTCAGGAGGTCGAGCGGATCCGGCTGGTTTGCCTCCTCCTGCCCGACAGTGGCAGTTTCGACGTTGACGGCAGCGTCGGCTGCGGCGTTGGCCGCAGTTGCGTCAGGTCCGTTTTTCGTCGTTTCATCGGTCATGACGGTCTCCGGTTGGTATTTTCAGATGCGCCCGATATCGAGGTTTGACCGGAAAAAATCAAGCCTGCGTGACGAAGAAGCGAAAATTCCGCGGCTTCGTCAGTGATGACCTCAAAGCGGATTGCGCGACAGGCGGGAGACGAGCTGAGCGGTGTAATCCACCATCGGCACGATGCGGGAATAATTGAGCCGCGTCGGGCCGATGACGCCGACCGCGCCGACGATCCGGTCGTCATCGTCGCGATAGGGCGCGACGATGAGCGACGAGCCGGACAGAGAGAAGAGCTTGTTTTCCGAACCGATGAAGATGCGCACGCCTGAACCGCTTTCGGCCAGGTTGAGAAGCTCGATCAGGCTGTCCTTCTTTTCGAGATCGTCGAACAGCATGCGCAGCCGGTCGAGATCTTCGGCGCCGGCGAGGCCTTCGAGCAGGTTGGCGCGGCCGCGGATGATCAGCTGGGCGGGCTTTCCCTCGTCCGGGCTGCCAGCCCAGACGGCGATGCCGCGCTCGACAAGATCGCGCGAGAGCGCATCGAGTTCGTGACGGACATCATCCTTCAGCCGGCTTAACTGTTTGCGCAGCTCCGGCAGCGTCTGGCCGGACATGTGCGCGTTGAGGAAATTCGCCGCCTCCGTCAGCTGCGAGGAGGTGACGCCCGCCGGCAGTTCGATGATACGGTTTTCCACCTGATCGTGATCGCCGACGAGCACGGCGAGCGCCTTTGTCGGTTCAAGCCGGATGAACTCGACGTGTTTCAGCACCGGATCACTTTTCGAGGTGATGACGAGGCCGGCCCCGCGCGAGATGCCGGAGAGCATGCGGCTCGCTTCGTTCATCATCGATTCCACCGGATTGCCGCCGCTTTCGGCCCGCACCTGGCGATCGATATTGGCGCGCTCCTCGGCGGAGAGATCGCCGATCTGCATGAAGGCATCGACGAAGAAGCGCAGCCCGATCTGGGTCGGCAGCCGGCCGGCGCTGACATGCGGGGAATAGATGAGACCGAGCTCTTCGAGATCGCTCATGACGTTGCGCACCGACGCCGGCGAGAGTGACATCGGCAACAGGCGCGACAGATTGCGCGAGCCGAGCGGCTCGCCGCTTTCGAGATAACCCTCGACGATGCGGCGAAAAATTTCTCTGGAGCGCTCGTCCAGCGCAGCAACGGCATCCGAAACCGACGTCGACCTGATGCCCATGAACCTTTTCAAACCCACGCTGATGATGCTCCCGAAAATATAGTCAAACTCGCACGCGTGGCAAAAGGGAATTTGCAAATGAGCGCGGCCAATCGTAGAAGCGGTCAGCAACTCCAGGAGATAAGAATGCGGCCTTCAGGCAGAAAAACCGACCAGATGCGCAAGGTCTCGTTCGAGCGCAATTTTTCCAAGCATGCGGAAGGCTCCTGCCTGGTGAAATTCGGCGATACGCATGTGCTTTGCACCGCAAGCCTCGAGGAAAAGACGCCGCCGTGGCTGCGCAACACCGGCAAGGGCTGGGTCACGGCCGAATACGGCATGCTGCCGCGGGCGACCGGCGAGCGCATGAAACGCGAGGCCGCCGCCGGCAAGCAGGGCGGTCGCACCCAGGAAATCCAACGGCTGATCGGCCGGTCGCTACGTGCCGTCGTCGATCTGCAGGCGCTCGGCGAAAAGCAGATCACGCTCGATTGCGACGTCATCCAGGCCGATGGCGGCACACGGACCGCCTCGATCACCGGCGGCTGGATCGCGCTTTACGATTGCCTGAAATGGATGGAAAGCCGCAACATGATCAAGGTCGAGCGGGTCCTGAAGGATCACGTCGCCGCCATCTCCTGCGGCGTTTTCGCCAGCCAGCCGGTCATCGATCTCGATTATCTCGAGGATTCCTCGGCCGAGACCGATGCGAACTTCGTCATGACCGGCGCCGGCGGCATCGTCGAAATCCAGGGCACGGCCGAAGGCACGCCGTTCAGCGAAGAGGAATTCAGCTCGCTGATGCGGCTTGCCAAGAACGGCATCGGCGAACTCGTCGCTCTGCAGAAAGAGGCGATTGCAGGATGAACGCCATGCTGGAAGGCATGTTGGAAACGGCGCTCTATGCGCGCGATCTCGATCAGGCCGAGACGTTCTACGGGGACGTTCTTGGGCTTGAAAAGATCACCCGCGCCGGCAACCGACATGTCTTCTTCCGCTGTGGCCCAGGCGTTCTCCTGATCTTCAACCCCGAGGAAACGATAAAGCCGCCGGCACCCGACGCGCTGCAGGTGCCGCCGCACGGCACCACCGGGCAAGGCCATGCCTGTTTCCGGGTGTCCGGTCGCAATATTGATGCGATGGCCGAACGGCTGAAGGCGGCTGACATCGCGATCGAATCCGAGGTGCACTGGCCAAATGGCGGCCGCTCGATCTATTTCCGCGACCCTGCCGGCAACAGCCTGGAATGCGCGGAGGCTAAAATCTGGGGCATCGAACAGGATATTTGAATGCGCAAGCTCGAAACCAAAACCATCGTCGTCGCCAGCCACAATGCCGGCAAGATCCGCGAGATCCAGGAACTGATCGGGCCGCTCGGCTTCACCGCAAAATCGGCGGCCGAACTGAATTTCGTCGAACCAGACGAAACCGGCACGAGCTTCGAGGAGAATGCGACGATCAAGGCGGTCGCCTCGGCCAATGCCGCCGGCATGCCGGCGCTTTCGGATGATTCCGGTCTGGTGGTCGACGCGCTCGGCGGCGATCCCGGCGTCTACACCGCCAACTGGGCGGAAAGGGCAGACGGCACGCGCGACTTCGACATGGCGATGGCCAAGGTGGAAAAGGCGCTGCAGGACGCCGGCGCCACGACGCCGGAACAGCGCGGTGCGCGTTTCGTCAGCGTGCTCTGCCTTGCCTGGCCGGACGGGCATACCGAGCTTTTCCGCGGCGAGGTGGAAGGCCATGTCGTCTGGCCGCCGCGCGGCACCCAAGGCTTCGGCTATGATCCGGTTTTCCAGCCCGAGGGTTATGCCGTCACCTTCGGAGAAATGAGCGGCGAGGAGAAACACGGCTGGAATGTCGGCAAGCCGCAGGCGCTGTCGCATCGGGCCCGTGCCTTCAAACTTTTCGTCGAAACCTGCCTGGAGGCATAAGATCTGTTCGTGGGCAATTTCGATACGCCAAGCCTCTCGCGCGACGCCGCGCTGCTGCCCGATACCGGCGAGCCCGGCTTCGGCGTCTATGTGCATTGGCCCTTCTGCGCGGCGAAGTGTCCCTACTGCGACTTCAACAGCCATGTACGCCATCAGCCGGTGGATCAGGAGCGCTTTGCATCAGCCTTTCTGAAGGAGATGGCGGCAGTCCGGGCGATGAGCGGGCCGAAGACGGTGACGAGCATCTTCCTCGGCGGCGGCACGCCGTCGCTGATGAAGCCGGAAACGGTCGATGCCATTCTCGACGGTATCGCGCGGCACTGGCATGTGCCCGCCGGCATCGAAATCACCATGGAAGCCAATCCGTCGAGCGTCGAGGCCGAACGGTTCCGCGGCTACCGGGCGGCCGGCGTCAACCGTGTCTCGCTCGGCGTACAGGCGCTGAACGACCGCGATCTGAAATTCCTCGGCCGGCTGCATGACGTCGCCGACGCGCTGAAGGCGATCCGGCTGGCGCGCGAGATCTTCCCGCGTATGTCCTTCGACCTCATCTATGCCCGGCCGGACCAGACGGTCGAGGAATGGGAGAAGGAACTGAAGGAAGCGATCTCCTATGCGGTCGACCATCTGTCGCTCTATCAGCTGACCATCGAGGAAGGCACGCCCTTCTTCGGTCTGCACAAATCAGGCAAGCTGATCGTGCCGGACGGCGAGCAATCGGCCCTGCTCTACGAGGCGACGCAGGAGATCACGGCGCGTGAGGGCATGCCCGCCTACGAGGTTTCCAATCATGCCCGGCCGGGTGCCGAAAGCCGCCATAACCTGACCTACTGGCGTTACGGCGACTATGCCGGCATCGGTCCGGGCGCGCACGGCCGCCTGACGCATGGGCATGAGAAGCTCGCGACGGCGACCGAGCGCAAGCCGGAAGCCTGGCTCGAGATGGTCGAGCGCGACGGCCACGGCATTCTCGATGAGGAGCGGCTCGGTTTCGAGGAACAGTCGGACGAACTGCTGCTGATGGGACTGCGGCTCAGGGAAGGCGTCGATCTCGCCCGCTGGCAGCAGCTTTCGGGCCGTGAGCTCGACCCGAAACGCGAGGAATTCCTGCTCGAACATAAATTCGTCGAGCGGATCGGCAATTCGCGCCTGCGCTGCACGCCATCGGGCATGCTGATCCTCGATTCTGTCGTCGCCGATCTCGCCTGCTGACACCCATAAGAGTTCCGGCGCGGTGACGATATCGCTGCCCGCGCCGAAAAATCTTCTCAGCCGTGGCTGGTGGCGCCTGCCTTGAAGAGGCTGCCAGTCGGCGTCTTCAGGAACATCTCCAGCGGAATGTGTTCCTGGTGCAGGAAACCGGTCGCCTGCAAGAGACCATCGCGGACCATCTCGATGACGGCGACGACCGAGGCCGACGTCGTCCAGGCGATCGCTGTGCGGCGGGCGCCGGCGATCTCGATCGGGTAATAAGCGCGCACGAATTCCTTGCGACGTAGGCTGCCGTTCTCCGTGCCTTCCGCGGCCACGTGCACGTAGACGACATCGTCTTCGACAGGCGGCTTGGCGTTGGTCAGGATCTCGCCGGCGAGCTTGCGCTTGTCGCGCATCAAGAGCTCATGGAAGAAGAAGTTCATCAGCTCCATATGGCCGGGATAACGCATGGTCTTGTAGTCGAGATTGTCAACCTTGCCGAGCATGGTGTCGCACATGGTGCCGAGGCCGCCCGATGTCGTGAAGGCTTCGAGCTTGACACCACCGACATAGATGGTCTCGTGCCACTCCATCGGCGAGACGAGCTTGCGCACGCCGCCCTCGATGACCTCGCAATCATTCAGATATTCGTTGACGACGCCTTCCGGCGACCAGTTGAAGGCATAGCCGAGAAGACCCGTCGGATGCTGCGGCAGGGCGCCGACGCGCATGCGGATCGATCGGCAGCGATCGAAGCCGTCGGCCAGGCTCGCGCCGACGATGCCGACGAAACCGGGCGCCAGGCCGCATTGCGGCGCCATCAGTCCGCGGGCGGTCTTCGACAGTTCGATGATGAAATTGGTGGTTGGGACGTCTTCCGTCAGATCGAAGTAATGAATGCCGGCAAGATGGGCAGCGCGAGCCAGCTCGATGTTCAGGTGATAGGGCAGGCAAGACAGCACCGCCTCAACGTTCGAGAGCAGTTCGCCGATCACCTGCGGATCGGATATGTCGCCTGCGCGGCATGTAAAGGGCAGCTCGCCCAGGGGCAGCTGCGCATCGACACCAATGACCTTGAAGCCGCCTTCATGCAAAAGCGTTGCCGCCAGCCGCCCGACCTTGCCGAGGCCGAGAACGGCGATCTTTTCGAAACTCATTCATTCCCTCCCATGCGCCGTTCGGCGCTCTTCTTGGACGCGGGGAGGTATAGAATAAAAAGCTTATAAAGGAAAACGGCTGGAATCGCTTCCAGCCGTCAATTTCCCGACAGGTCCGCCGATTACTCGTTGATCAGCCGCTTCAGCAGCTCGATTTCGTGCGAAAGCTTGGTGTCACCTGATATCAGCTCCTCGATCTTGCGCACGGCATGCAGCACGGTCGTGTGATCGCGCCCGCCGAAGCGGCGGCCGATTTCCGGAAAGGAGCGCGGCGTCAGCGTCTTCGACAGATACATGGCGATCTGGCGCGGCTTGACGATGACGCGGGTGCGCCGATTGGAGACCAGTTCCTGGCGCGAGACGTTGTAATGCCTGGCGACGATGCGCTGAATATCCTCGATGCGTACACGGCGCGGTTCGCCCGAACCGACGAGATGGGCGAGCAATTCGTCGACGCGCTCGATCGACAGGTTCGGCTCGAAGGAGCGGCGGAAGATCAGCTGGTTGAAGGCGCCTTCGAGTTCGCGGCCGCTGGCCGTGATATTGCGGGCGACGTGCTGAAGCAGATCTGCCGGAATTTCGAGCGACGGATCCTCGAGCCGGGCCGCGGCCAGGCGCCGCTTAAGGATTTCGAGGCGCATTTCATAATCCGGCGCGTCGAGTTCGATGGCAACGCCGCCCTGCAGGCGCGAGCGGACGCGCGGATCGAGCGACTCCAGCTCCCATGGCGCGCGGTCGGCGGCGACGACGACCTGCTTGGCGCTGTCGAGCAGCATATTCAGGAGATGGCAGAATTCATGCTGGATCATCTTGCCCTGCAGGAACTGCATGTCGTCGATGATCAAGAGGTCGATGTTGCGCAACGAGTCTTTCAGCGTCAGCGCGTCGTTGTCGCGGATCGCCGTGGCGAAGCGCCACATGAAATATTCGGCCGTCAGATAGACGACACGCAGGGCCCGCGGGTTCTGCACCGCCGCATTGGCGATCGCCTGCAAGAGATGAGTCTTGCCGAGCCCGACCGTCGAATGGACGAAGAGCGGATTGAACCGTACGGCGCCGGAGCCGACTTCCGCGATCGTCTTGGCAGCCGCAAGCGCGACGCGATTTGAGCTGCCTTCCACGAAGGTATCGAAGGTGAAACGGCTGTCGAGCGGCGAACCGAACAGCGGCGTGCCGAGGCTTGCGGGCCTTGCGGCGGCAACGGCCGAAACTGCCTGCTGGACGGCCTGACCGGCCGGCTGGGCGCTCGGCGGACGGCGCATCTGCGCGGGAGCAGCCGGCTCGGGCTGGACCACCTCGTCGACGGCCTTCATGCCGCTGCGCGTGGCGGTGCGCACTAGGATTTCGATCTTCAGGATTTCTGGGTCTTCGGCCTGAAACAGACCGGTGATGAGCTCGAGATAACGATTGTTGATCCACGACTTCAGGAAGGTCGTGGGAACCGAAAGGCGAACAACGCTCTTCGATACCGAATGCAGCTTCAACCTGGCAAACCAGCTGGCATAGACGTCAGGACCGACCTGGGCCTTCAAGCGCGCGCTGACGCGCTCAAACAAAATGCTCTGCTTCATTTCCGCCTTAGCTTCCCCCACTTCCTGGCGCATGGAGCCGAACGCTTGCGGTGCCGCATCCCCATTGTCGAGCCCGCCCGCCATCATCGTATTCATCTGCATAATGCCGCCTTTCAATTCCACCGGGCGGCCTCCGCTAAAACAGCCGCCCGATCATTCCCCGCTTTGACGGGCTGGCGGCATCCTCATGAAGCCACTCGCCTGCCGGTTCACTCAAACACGGCACCGAAGCCCGCTGCAGGTACCGCGTTCATGCGGCGCCCTCACCGGCTTTCCGTGCCAGGCTGTCGGTCAATCCTCGTTTTCGGCCGACCAGCCCGAACGCAATATTACTATCCCTATCCGGCAGCCTCACGTTAAACGTGTGGTTGCCAAGGCACAAAACATCCCTGCCCCGTAACAGCCACGTTACGGCCCAAATCCGTCAAGTGCTTGAAAAAACGGAAGCGCAAGGCTCCGTAACAGATGGCACAAATTCATCGCCCTGCCGACGTGGCAGTTAAGACCGAACTCTGCAGGTGATGTCCGCGCCCTCTGTTGGACGCCATTTAGGCAGGATCAAATGGCAAGATCAACGATGAATTTTACGCAAAATTAAGATGCGACCATTGACTCCGGCCGCCCTTTTCGGGCGTCACACCCGCGTCAAAAAAGAATCGCAGTTGAATCAACGAGATTCCCCGTTCGGGCTATTTTGACACGCAAAGAAAGAAAAAAAATAAAAATCTTCTTGACTCGGGCGTGATCCGCAAAGGTTTGGCCAGAGTCGCGCAATGGGAAAGCATCCTTGCGCAAGCTATTGTTTTTTAATGCCTTTTCCTGTCATGGCGCTGACACGAAACAGTCGCGCGATTAACCATGAAGGACGCTCCTCAGCGGAATCAAAAAAGCCCGGTAAAATTACCGGGCTAATCATAACGAGGAGGTCGTTAATGGATTGTTACGCGGTCGTGGAGACCGACAGAGCCTTCACACGAGCAGCCAGGCGAGAGACCTTGCGCGATGCCGTGTTGGAGTGCAGCACGCCCTTGCTGGCGGCGCGGGCGAGTTCCGGCTGAGCGGCCAGGAAAGCCGCCTTCGCCTTGTCGGCGTCACCGGATGCGATGGCCTCTTCGACCTGGCGAACGAAAGTACGAACGCGCGAGCGACGAGCCTTATTGACGTCGGTACGGCGGGCGATCTTGCGGGTCGCTTTTTTCGCCGAAGTTGTATTGGCCATGGATGCCTCTCTCAAGAATTCGAACAAACTCCGCCATTACCGCGGGCCCTGCGGCCACCAAATCCAGCAATACGGGAGCAATCGCGGAAAACCAGAGCGGCTTTCCGAACCGTGGGCGGGCATATAACCCTAAAGCCGGCCCACGTCAACGCGGATTTTCAAGCTTTCCGACGGCAAGCTCCGAAAAGCATTCAACGGTGCTTGAAGGCTGGTTTGCGCTTCTCGATGAAGGCGGCCATGCCTTCTTTCTGATCGTCCGTGGCAAAGAGACTATGAAACAGGCGGCGTTCGAACCGCAACCCTTCCTCCAGCGTCGTCTCGAAGGCGCGGTTGACCGCCTCCTTGGCCATCATGACCGAGGGCTGCGAAAGCGACGCGATCTTTTCGGCGGCGGCCAAAGCCTCGTCGATGAGACGCTCGGGCGGCACCACACGCGAAACGAGTCCCGACCGTTCCGCCTCGGCCGCATCCATCATCCGGCCGGTCAGGATCAGATCCATGGCCTTCGCCTTGCCGACGGCGCGCGTCAGCCGCTGAGAGCCGCCCATGCCGGGAATGACGCCAAGGGTGATCTCCGGCTGACCGAACTTCGCGGTCTCCGAGGCGATGATGAAATCGCACATCATGGCGAGTTCGCAGCCACCGCCGAGGGCAAAACCGCTGACGGCAGCGATCACCGGCTTGCGTGCCTTAGCGACGTCATCCCAGCCGCTGATGAAATCACTCTTATAGATATCGGCGAACTGAAGCGACTGCATCTCCTTGATGTCGGCGCCGGCGGCAAAGGCGCGTTCGGAGCCGGTGAGCACGATCGCACCGACGGCATCGTCCTGATGGAAAGCGACGTAGGCCTGCTTCAGTTCCCTCAGCACGGTGGAATTCAGCGCGTTCAGCGCCTGCGGGCGGTTCAGGGTGACAAGGCCGACAGTGCCTCGGGTTTCGACGATCAAGGTCTCGTAAGCCATGCTGTTCTCCCGGTTTCTCACTGTTACTTCTGACAGGCGGCGCAATAGAAGGTGGAGCGGCCCGCCTGCACGACACGGGCGACCGTACCGCCGCAGCCGGGCGTGCCGCAAGCCTCACCTTCGCGATCATAGACGGAGAAGGAATGCTGGAAATAACCGAGCGATCCATCGGCCTGGATATGGTCTCGCAGCGACGATCCGCCGGCGGCGATTGCATCGGCGATGACGTCGCGGATCGAGGCGACCAGCAGGTCGAGCTCATGCTTCGGCCGGCCGCCCGGCGTCACCAGCGTGCCGGCAGCACGCAGCGGCGACAAATGCGCGCGCCACAGCGCCTCGCATACATATATATTGCCGAGACCGGCAATGTTCTTCTGGTCGAGCAGCGCGCTCTTCAGGGGCTGCGCCTTGTCGCGGAAGCGTTCGGCCAGATAAGCGGCGCCGAGTTCGTTTCCCGTCGGCTCCGGGCCGAGATCGCGGAAGAAGGGATGGGCGGCGAGATCGGCGCGTCCGACCATATCCATGAAGCCGAAACGGCGCGGGTCGTTGTAGATGACGCGGCGAGCGCCGTCCGGTCCCTGCAGATGAAAGACGACGTGATCGTGTTTCTCGTCCTTCGAGCGGGCGTGGTGGAACTCGCCCGGGGTTGCGGAGACGGAGTTCTCCTCGATGCGAAAGGAACCGGACATGCCGAGATGGGAAATCAGCGTGTTGCCGTCGTCGAGATCGACCAGCAGATATTTGGCGCGGCGACCAAGGCCGATGATGGTGCGGCCGGAAACCCTGTCCGCCAATGCATCGGGAAAGGGGAAGCGCAAATCCTTGCGCCGCAGTTCCAGCCTGGCAATGAGAGCGCCTTCCATCGCCGGCGCCAGGCCGCGCTTGACCGTTTCGACTTCAGGCAATTCCGGCATCTTAACCCATCTCTATCGAACGTGTTTCAACCGAGGACGATGTGCGCTATAGCGCCATGTGCCGCGGAGAGCGCGGTGCAGTGATAACGTCGCGCGCGGTCTTTCGCTACGGTCGCCGCGCCGATCTTCAAGGAACGGAGCAGCCTGATGTCAGAAAGCCGCACTTCCGCCGATGGCGGCATGGAGACCTCCTACGGCTTCCGCGAGGTGCCGGGCGGCGAGAAGCAGGGTCTGGTCAACCAGGTGTTCCACAAGGTCGCCAAACGCTACGACATCATGAACGATGTGATGTCGATGGGCATGCACCGGGCCTGGAAAGATGCGATGATCTCGGCGCTCAACCCGCGCAAGGAGCCGGGCTACAAGGTGCTCGACGTTGCCGGCGGCACCGGCGACATCGCCTTTCGCATCATCGAGGCCTCTGGTCGGCAGGCACATGCGACGGTGCTCGATATCAACGGCTCGATGCTCGGCGTCGGCGCCGAACGGGCGGCAAAGAAGAAGCTTTCCGACAATCTCACCTTCATCGAGGCGAATGCCGAGGAACTGCCCTTCGAGGCCGCGAGCTTCGATGCCTATACGATCGCCTTCGGCATTCGCAACGTGCCGAGGATCGACAAGGCGCTGTCCGAGGCCTATCGCGTGTTGAAACGCGGCGGACGGCTACTGGTCCTGGAGTTTTCGGAAGTCGATATGCCGCTTCTCGACAAGATCTATGACGCCTGGTCTTTCAACGCCATTCCGCAATTCGGCAAGGCGATCACCGGCGATGCCGAACCCTACCTGTATCTGGTGGAATCGATCCGCAAGTTCCCGAACCAGGAGAATTTCGCGGCGATGATCCGCCAGGCCGGCTTTTCGCGCGTCACCTACACCAATTATACCGGCGGCATCGCCGCGCTGCATTCCGGCTGGAAGCTCTGAGGGATGATGCAGGCTACATGCTCCCCCTCATTCCCTTCCTCGGGCTTTGCCCGAGGGACGTCACAGGAATCCAGCGCGCCCAAGTCCTTGGGCGCAGGAGACTCGTTAATGCTTCTTAAGTCATTCACCGCGCAGACGCGCGGTGGCTGGATTCCTGTGACGAGCACAGGAATGAGGGAGGAGAGATTGGCCGCGCCTTCGCAAGCAGGCCAGCCTGCATGAGCACTTTCGGAGCCTATTTTCGCCTTTGGCGCGTCGGCTGGGTGCTCGTGCGTGAGGGTGTCGTGTCGGCCCTGCCGTCCGAAGGACTGCCGCCTTCGGTCGCGCTTGCTAAATCCTTCGTCACGATTTTCGAGCGCGGCAGGGCGCGGTATCAGAAGCGCAGCGACCGGCTGGCGCAGGCGGTCGAGCGGCTCGGCCCTTCTTATGTCAAGATCGGCCAGTTCCTGGCGACGCGGCCTGACGTCGTCGGCGTCGAATTCGCTAACGACCTGTCGCAGTTGCAGGACCGGATGGCCTTCTTCCCCTCGGCTGCCGCAAAGGCGAATATCGAAGGATCGCTCGGGCGGCCGATCGACGAACTCTATGTGAGCTTCGGCGAGCCGATCGCCGCCGCCTCGATCGCACAGGTGCATCCGGCCGAAGTCGAAACGGCAGAAGGCCGAAGGAAGGTCGCCGTCAAGGTCGTCCGACCGGGCGTTCGCCAGCGTTTTGTCCATGACATCGAGGCAATGTATCTGGTCGCTCATATGCAGGAGCGGTTCATGCCGTCCAGCCGGCGGCTGCGGCCGGTCGAGGTGACGAAGACGCTGGAACAGACGACGAAGGTGGAGATGGATCTTCGCCTTGAGGCGGCAGCGCTTTCGGAGATTGCCGAAAACACCGACAGCGATCCCGGCTTTCGCGTGCCGAAGGTCGACTGGGAGCGCACGGGCCGCGACGTCATCACCATGGAATGGATCGACGGCACGAGAATGTCCGACGTCGAGGGGCTGCGCGCGGCCGGCCACGACCTCAACCTGCTCGCCGATACGCTGATCCAGTCCTTCCTGCGCCACACGCTGCGCGACGGTTTCTTCCATGCCGACATGCATCCCGGCAATCTCTTCGTCGATGCCGGCGGCATGATCGTCGCCGTCGACATGGGCATCGTCGGGCGGCTCGGCAAGAAGGAGCGACGGTTCCTCGCCGAGATCCTCTATGGCTTCATCACCCGCGATTACATCCGTGTCGCAGAGGTGCATTTCGAGGCCGGCTACGTGCCCGGCCACCACAATGTCGAAAGCTTCGCCCAGGCGATCCGGGCGATCGGCGAGCCGATCCATGGACAGCCGGCCGAGACGATCTCGATGGGCAAGCTGCTGACGCTGCTGTTCGAAGTGACCGAACTCTTCGACATGGCGACGCGGCCGGAACTGGTGATGCTGCAGAAGACCATGGTGGTGGTCGAGGGCGTGTCGCGCATGCTCAATCCGCGCTTCAATATGTGGAAGGCCTCCGAGCCTGTCGTCGGCGACTGGATCCGCAACAATCTCGGACCGAAGCGGATCGCCACCGATCTCAAGGACGGGCTGAAGGCGGCGGTGAAGCTTGCCGAAGCCGTGCCCGAAATCGCGGCGAAGACCGAAAAATTCCACCATCAACTTCTGCATATGAGCGAACACGGACTGCGCTTCGACGCAGAGACTGCGGATGCGATCGGCAAGGCGGAAGCGCGGCACAACCGCTCGTCGCGGATCGCGCTTTGGGTCATAGCGTTGACGCTCCTCTATATTGCCTGGATGCTGAGCTGACCGCTCCGACAACATGCTGTGTTCGGCATTTAGGATATCCCATGTGACGGAGGGCTGGCTTAGTCTCGCAGTTTAGGAGATACGGCACATGCAGCACGAACGCCTCGGCATCGAACTTTCCGGACGGCCGCTCGGTTTTGCCGAGATGGTGACGATTGGTGCCGGCAAGGCGAGGATTTCGGCTTCGCCGACCGGCATGGCCCGCATCGCGATCGCCCGCGAGATCGTCGAGGACGCGATCGCTTCAGGCATGCCCGTCTACGGCTCGACGACGGGCGTCGGCGCCATGAAGGACGTGGAATGGTCGGCCGACGAGCTCGACACCTTCAACCTCGGCCTGGTGCGCGCCCATCACTTCGGCACCGGCACGCCCTTTTCCTGCAATGTCGTGCGCAATGCCATGGCGATCCGCATCAACACGGCGCTGACCGGCCAGGTCGGCTGCACGCCGGAGCTGATCCAGGCCTATATCATGATGCTCGAGGCCGATCTTATCCCTGTGGTGCGCCGCACCGGCTCGATCGGCTGCGCCGATATCGGCCTGATGGGGCAGATCGGCGCGGTTCTGACCGGCGTCGGCGAAGCGGTCTACCGCGGCAAGCGGATGCATGCGGCCGAAGCCTTCCGGGTGGCTGGCCTGGAACCGGTACGAATGGCCCCGCGCGACAGCCTCGCTTCGCTCAGCGTCAATGCGGTGAGCTTTGCGGCGGCGGCGGAAACGACGCGCAACGCCGCGGCCTCGATCCGCATCCTGCTTTCGACCGGGATGATGGCATCAGGTGCGCTCGGCGCCTCCCGCGATCCCTGGAAGGCGGTCCGCCATGTCGGCACGGCACGCGAAGCGCTGATCGGCGCCTGGCTCTGCAACGCGTCGGACGATTGGAAGTGGCCGGTTGCAACGCATGTGCAGGATCCGCTCAGCCTGCGCATGATCGCCCAGGTGTTCGGCGCCGTCATCGAAAATCTGCTTTCGACCGGCCACAAGATCCTTGCCGCCACCGGACGCTCGGACGACAATCCGGTTGTCGTCGAGGGCCGGGTGATGACATCAGGCGGTTCGCTTCCGCTCGATGTGACGATCCTGCTCGAATCGGCCGCACTCTGCATGGCGCATGCGGCGCGCAACGCTTTCAATCGCTGCGTCATCCTCGGCAACGGCCAACGGCGCGACCTGCCGGTCAATCTCGTGCCGCCGGGACGGATCGCCACCGGTTTCGGGCCGATCATCAAGCTTGCCGGCGAAATCTTCTCGCGTGTGCTGTCGATGGCCAGCCCCGTTTCGGCGCAGTCGCTGGTCGTTGCGGCCGGGCTGGAGGACGAGGCCGCCTTCCTGCCGCTGGTCATCGAGCGCTTTGAACGGCAGATGCAGGCGCTGAAGCGCCTCGCGGCACTCGAGGCGCTCTTGTCTGCCCAGGCGATCGACATTCTCGGCGATGAACCGAAGGGCGTGGCCGGCATGCTCTACGACGTCGTGCGCAAACATGCGGCCTTTTATACCGTCGACCGGCCGCTTTCGGCTGAGGTGGAGGCGATCGAGGAAGAGCTCGGATCGGACGACTTTCTCGCGAAACTGACCGAGCAGGTTCCGATCGCCTCTTTCGACGATTTCTTTGCACTCGGTTCGCCGGAGCCCATCGAAGGGCGCTTGGCTAGCCGCGCAGGGTGATTGCGGGCCAGGGCCCAAAAAACTCAATCCTGCTCTACATTAACCAGTCGGCGCGCGATGCCGTCCGAAAGACGTTCAAGCTTCGGCATCATGCTCCGGCCGGCAACGGTTCCGACGTCAGTCTAGGGAGGAAGCGGTATGGACTTCGATCTCGTTTTGCAGGGCACGGTGGTGCTGCCGGACCGCATCGTCAAAGAGGGTTATGTGGCGGTGCACGGCGGCAAGATCACCGAGGTCGGCATCGGCGTGCCGCCTGCAGCGCGTGAACGGCATCTGCTCGGAAGAGCGCTGATCCTGCCCGGCGCCATCGACGCGCAGGTGCATTCGCTTTCCCAGAAGGATCAGGAGGATTTCGTCTGGTCGACGCGGTCGGCAGCGGCCGGCGGCGTGACGACGATCGTCGACATGCCTTATGACGAGGGCAATCTCGTCTGCTCGGCGGCGGTGGTCAAGCGGAAGATCGACCATGCCGCCCCGCAGGCGCGCGTCGATTTCGCCCTTTACGGCACCATTGATCCGCAAGAAGGCCCGGCGCGGATCCGGGAGATGGTCGAGGCCGGTGTCGCAGCCTTCAAGTTTTCGACCTTCGGCACCGATCCCAAACGTTTTCCGCGCATTCCCCCTGCCCTGCTCGACGTCTGCTTCGCGGCGATCGCGCCGACCGGGTTGACGGCCGGCGTGCATAATGAGGACGACGAGGCGGTGCGCAGCTATATGGAGCAGGTGAAGGCAAGCGGCATCACCGACTGGCGGGCGCACGGTCTGTCGCGGCCTGCCATCACCGAACTCCTGGCGATGCACACGATCTTCGAGACCGGGGCCAATACCGGCTGTCCCGCACATGTGGTGCACTGCTCGCTCGGGCGCGGCTATGACATCGCCCGCGCCTACCGCCGCGACGGTTTTGCCGCGACGGTCGAATGCTGCATCCATTACCTGACGCTCGACGAGGAAAACGACGTGAGGCGCCTCGGCGGCAAGGCGAAGATCAATCCGCCGGTGCGGTTACGCGCCGAAGTGGAGAGGCTCTGGCGGAAGGTCGCCGAGGGCGATGTCTGGCTGGTCTCGACGGATCACGTCAGTTGGTCTGAGAACCGCAAGACCAACCCCGATATGCTCGCCAACGCATCCGGTGTTCCCGGTCTCGAGGTGATGGTGCCGCTTTTCATCAAAGGCGCTCTCGAGCGCGGCATTCCCCTCACGTGGGCCGCGCGGCTGATGGCCGAGAATCCGGCGAAGCATTTCCGGCTCGATCATATCAAGGGCGCACTGGCATCAGGCAAGGACGCCGATATCACCGTGCTGGAGCCGCGCGAAAGCATCTATGATGCGGCTGCGAGCGGCAACAACGTCGTCGGCTGGAGCCCTTATAACGGCATTCGCCTGCCCTGGACCGTCTCCGCCACCTATCTGCGCGGCGAAAAGATCGCCGAGGCCGGCAAGGTGCTGGCCGCGCCCGGAACCGGGCGGTTCGTCCGGCCGCCGCCGCGCCAAGTCATTTCGGGAGCAGGCGCATGAGCCGCAATCTTCCGGTCAATGCCGGCCGGATCGCTGATGATATCGAGGCGCTTGCCGCCATCACCGAGCCTGGGCGCCCTTGGACACGGCGGGCCTTCACGCCGCTCCTTCTAGACGGCCGGGCCTATATCGAGGCGCGGATGAAGGCGGCAGGGCTGGAAACGCGGATCGATGCCGCCGGCAATCTGATCGGCCGGCGCACCGGCAGGAAGCCCTGGCTCGGCACGATCATGGTCGGCTCGCATTCCGACACGGTGCCGGACGGCGGCCGCTTCGACGGCATTGCCGGCGTGGTTGCGGCGCTCGAGGTGGCGCGGGCGCTGCATGACCACGGCCTCGAACTGGACCATGATCTGGAGATTGTCGATTTCCTTGCCGAGGAGGTCAGCATCTTCGGCGTTTCCTGCATCGGCAGCCGCGGCATGACCGGGCAGTTGCCGGAAGCCTGGCTGTCGCGGGCAAGCGGCGGCCTCGATCTTGCCGGCGGCATCGCCCAGGTGGGCGGTGAGCCTGGTGTGCTGGGACAGCAGAAGCGGCCCGATCTGGCAGGCTTCCTGGAGCTCCATATCGAGCAGGGGCCGGTGCTCGAAGCCGAAAGGGAGGATATCGGCATCGTCACGGCAATCTCCGGCATTACCCGCATCGAGATCACCGTCGAGGGGCGGGCCGACCATGCCGGCACGACGCCGATGGACAGGCGGGCGGATGCTCTGGTCGCGGCCTCGCAGCTGGTGCTCGACATCCGCAATGCCGCCGCCGAGCTTGCCAAGAAGCCGGGGCATTTCGCCGCGACGGTCGGCGAGTTCAGGATCGAGCCGAATGCCGCCAATGTCGTGCCGTCGAAGGTCGTGCTGCTGATCGACGGACGTGCGGAAATCCGCGCCGACATGGAGGCCTTCTGCCGCTGGCTCGAGGGCCATGTCGAAAAGCTGGCAACCGCCTATGGCGTTACGATCGAGCCGCCGAATCGGGTTTCCGACAATCTGCCGACGCCAAGCGATGCCGCGCTGCTTTCGACGCTGGAGACCGCTTGCGACCGCGTCGGCGCAAAATACCGGCGCATGGCCTCCGGCGCAGGGCACGATACCGCCTGGATCGCCAAGGTGGCGCCGGCGGCAATGATCTTCGTGCCCTGCCGGGAAGGCCGCAGCCATTGCCCCGACGAATGGGCCGACAATGACGATATCGCGCTCGGCGCTGCCGTGCTTTTCCAAGCGGTGCGCGAGATGGACAAGGATTCGAAGCGGGAGAAGGCCGATGGGACGCATACTGGTTGAGAAGGACGTGGAAGCCGCCGTCAAAGGCGGCTCCGTCTATGCCGCCGGCGGTGGCGGCTGGGCTGAGCACGGGCGGATGCTCGGGCATGCGGCCGTCACCATCGGCAAACCGGAGCTGGTCTCGATCGACGAGTTGAAGGATGACGACTGGGTCGCCACGGCGGCCGCGATCGGCGCGCCGGCCTCCACCACGCCCTGGGAAATGCAAGGCGTCGATTACGTCAAGGCGGTGCAATTGCTGCAGGAGGCGCTCGGCGAAAGGCTTTCCGGACTGATCATCGGCCAGAACGGCAAATCCTCGACGCTGAACGGCTGGCTGCCATCGGCGATCCTCGGCACCAAGGTAGTCGATGCCGTCGGCGACATCCGCGCGCACCCGACCGGCGACATGGGGTCGATCGGCATGGCCGCCTCACCCGAGCCGATGATCCAGACCGCCGTCGGCGGCAACAGGGCCGAGAACCGTTACATCGAGCTGGTGGTGAAGGGCGCGACGGCGAAGATCTCGCCGGTGCTGCGCGCCGCCGCCGATCAGTCCGGCGGTTTCATCGCCAGCTGCCGCAATCCCCTCCGGGCGGCCTATGTCGGCAAGCATGCGGCGCTCGGCGGCATCTCGATGGCGCTTGCGCTCGGCGAAGCGATCATTACGGCGGAGAAGCGCGGCGGATCTGCCGTCATCGATGCGATCTGCAAAACGACCAGTGGACATATCCTCGCCGAAGGCGTCATCAGCCGGAAGGACGTCGTCTATACCAAGGAGGCCTTCGACATCGGCACCATCGCCGTCGGCTCGGGCGATAAATCAGTGACGCTGCATGTGATGAACGAATATATGGCAGTCGATGATGCGGGTGGCGAGCGGCTTGCGACCTTCCCTGCCGTGATCACCACGCTGTCGCCTGAGGGCGAGCCGCTGAGCGTCGGGCAATTGCAGGAAGGCATGCATGTCTTCATCCTGCATGTGCCGATGGATATCATTCCGCTGTCGGCAAGCGTGCTCGACCCGACCGTTTATCCCGTCGTCGAAAAGGCGATGGGAATCGAGATCGCGCGTTATGCGCTGGCAGCGAAGGCCTGAGCCATGGCACGCGATCCCGGCCTTGAAGAACTGCTGCGTGAGGAACTCGGCGATCGTCCCGGCCTCAGCGAAAAATCCATGTTCGGCGGCCGCGCCTTCCTGCTGAACGGCAATCTGCTCTGCGGCGCGCGCAGTGACGGCATGCTGATCCGTCTCGGCAAGGGCAATGATGATTGGGCGCTGGCGCTGCCGGGCGTAATCCGGATGCTGATGGGCGAGCGAGTCATGCACGGCTGGCTGCGCGCCTCCGCCGAGGCTTACGGCGACGATGCCCTGAGACGGCGTCTGCTCGATGCGGCGCTTGCCTATGTGGAATCGCTGCCGGGCAAGTGACCAATTAGCTTCCCCCTTCTCCCCGGCGGGGAGAAGGAAAAAGCAGAGAACCAAGCGAGGAACCCGTGATGCCGAAGGCCAATCCACGCCATCCGAAATTTCCAATTCCCGGCGGGCCGGAGTTGCGCGCCAAGGGCTGGCGGCAGGAGGCGCTGCTGCGGCTGCTCGAAAACGTGCTCGCCGTCGGCGAGGATCCCGACAATCTGATCGTCTATGCCGCGCTCGGCAAGGCCGCCCGCAACTGGGCGGCGCACAAGGGCATTGTCAAGGCGCTGATGGAGATGGATGAGGACCAGACGCTGCTCATCCAGTCCGGCAAGCCGATCGGCCTTGTGAAGACCCATGCCAGGGCGCCCCTCGTCATCATGGCGAACTGCAACATTGTCGGGCAATGGGCAAAGGCCGAAGTGTTCTACGAGCTGCAGCGCAAAGGGCTGATCTGCTGGGGTGGGCTGACGGCCGGCGCCTGGCAATATATCGGCAGCCAGGGCGTCATCCAGGGCACCTACGAGATTTTCATGCGCATTGCCGAACGTCGCTTCGGCGGCGATCTCCACGGCCGCTTCGTGCTGACGGCCGGCCTCGGCGGTATGGGCGGCGCACAGCCGCTCGCCGGCCGCATGACGGGCGCGGCGATCCTCTGCATCGACATCGACCCGGAACGCGCCCGCAAGCGCCAGCAAATCGGCTATCTCCAGGAAATCGCGCCCGATCTCGATACCGCTCTTAAGATAATCGATGCAGCCGTCAAGACGAAGCGGGCGCTGTCCGTCGGCCTCGTCGGCAATGCGGCGGAGGTCTACCCCGAGATCGCCCGGCGCGGCATCGTGCCCGATATCGTCACCGATCAGACCTCGGCGCATGACCTCGTCTATGGCTACGTGCCGAAGGGCATGAGCCTCGATCAGGTCAAAGGCTTGCGCGACGATGGCCAGGGGCAATTGATGGCGGCAAGTCGCGCCTCGATCGTCGAGCATGTGACGGCGATGCTGGAGTTCCAGAAGAAGGGCTCCGAAGTCTTCGACAACGGCAATCTCATCCGCACGCAAGCCCGCGAGGGCGGTGTGACCAACGCCTTCGACATTCCGATCTTCACCGAAGCCTATCTGAGGCCACTCTTTGCCCGGGCGATCGGGCCGTTCCGGTGGATGGCTCTGTCAGGCGAGGAAAGCGATATCGCGGGGATTGACGACCTGCTTATCGAGATGTTTCCCGACAACAAGATCATCACCAACTGGATTCGGCTGGCGCGCGAGCATGTGCCATTCGAAGGCCTGCCGGCCCGCATCGCCTGGCTCGGTCACGGCGAACGCACGCTGCTGGCGCGGCGTGTCAATGCGCTGGTTGCGAGCGGCGACCTCAAGGGCCCGGTCGCCTTCTCCCGCGACCATCTCGATGCCGGCGCCATGGCGCATCCGAATATTATGACCGAGCGGATGAAGGACGGCTCCGATGCGATCGCCGACTGGCCGCTGATCGATGCGATGATGCTCTGCTCCTCCATGGCCGATCTCGTCGTCGTCCATTCCGGCGGCGGCGGCTATGCCGGCTACATGACGAGCTGCGGTGTTACCGTGATCGCCGACGGCACCGATGCCGCCGACGAACGCCTCGACCACGCGCTGACCAACGACACGGCGCTTGGCGTTATGCGTTACGCCGACGCAGGTTACGAGGAGGCGCTCGATGAGGTGGCGAAGAAGGACGTGCCCTATATCGGGCTTGGTTGAACTGGATCAAGAATTGCTACAATAATTGCCATATCTCATCGGGAGCTATGACATGGAAACGGCAAAGATCTTCTGGTCCGGGCGCTCCCAAGCCGTCCGGCTCCCCAAGGAATTTCGCTTCGATGGCGATACCGTCGCCATTCGGCGCCAGGGGCGCGCGGTCATCTTGGAACCAATTTCCGATGGCTGGGAATGGCTTACCGACGTGACCGGCCCTGTCGACTCCGACTTTGCGACAGCGGCTGAAGAACGCCCCGCTCAGCAGGAACGATCCGGATTCGATTTCTGCAAATGAAATACTCGCTGAATACGGATTCGTCATCCTTGCCGTTCACACGATCGGCTCGGAAACCTCGATGAGATTGCCGTCGGGATCCCTGAAATAGACCGAGCGCAAACGTCCTATCGCGCCGGTACGCTCGACCGGTCCCTCGTCGACCGCGACGCCCGCAGTCTTTAGATGGGCAATCACATCGGCCAGCGGCTTTTCGGCGATGAAGCAGAGATCGCCGGAGCCGGGGATCGGATGTTTCGCCTTGGGTTCGAACTCATGGCCGGCCTCATGCAGGTTGATCTTCTGGCTGCCGAATTTCAGCGCCTTGCGGCCTTCCGCGAAGGTTTCGATCGACATGCCGAGGACGCGGGAATAGAAATCGCAGGTGGCTGCGATATCGGCGACGGTCAGCACGAGATGGTCGAGACGGTCGATGCGGATCATGCCTTTCTCCTTGCGAAGTGGTGCGCGACACAGGCTGACATAAAGGCGAGCGCCAGCATGGCAAGGGTGAAGACGACGACGGCTGCCCAGCCTTCGACCGCCCAGAACCAGCCGCTGGCCGAGCCGATCAGGCTGGAGCCGACGTAATAGGCCAGCATGTAGATCGATGAAGCGTGCCCCTTGTTGCCAAGTGCAAGCTTGCCGACAAGGCCACTTGCGATGGAATGGCTCATGAAAAAGCCGGTCGTCAGCACGATGATACCAAGTATGATCGACGGCAGCGAGGCGAAGAGCGTCAATGCACTGCCGGCAGCCGTCAGGGCGAGGCCGAAGAGAAGCACGGGAAAGTGACCGATCCGGTCTCCCAGCAGGCCGCCGGTCGAGGCGGCGCCGATGCCGAAGAGATAGACGGTGAAGATCAAGCCGAGCTCAGTCTGATTGAGGCCGTAAGGCGGCGCCACAAGACGGAAACCGGCGTAATTGTAGATCGTTACGAAGGAGCCCATCGCCAGGAAGGCGATGGCGAAGAGGAAGGGCAGCGCCGGATTTTTGAGATGACCGAGCCAGGCTTTCGCGTGAAAACGCGGATCGAAGCCCGGCCGGCGGACGAAATTCCTTGACGGCGGCAGAAGGGCGATGAAGCCGATCGCCGCGGCAAGTCCGATGGCGCCGACGAGGAAGAGCGCCGGGCGCCAACCAAAATATTCGGCGAAGATGCCGGTGAGCACGCGGCCCGACATGCCGCCGAAGGCCGTGCCGCCGACATAGAGGCCCATGGTGGCACCAAGGCCGCGCGGATCGATTTCTTCGGCAAGATAGGCCATGGCGACGGCCGGCACGCCGCCGAGAACGAGGCCCTGCAGGGCGCGGATGACGAGCAGCAGATGCCAGTCCGGCGCAAACGCGGTAGCGATCGTCAATAGAGCCGCGCCGAGCAGCGATATCGACATCAGGCTGCGGCGACCGATCCCCTCCGAAACGGCGGCAGCGCAGATGATGGCGACGGCCAGAGAGCCGGTGGAGAGCGATAACGACAGCGAGCTTTCGGCCGGGCTGACGGAAAACTCCTGCGAGAAGACCGGCAGGAGCGGCTGCACGCAATAGAGCAGCGAGAAGGTGGAAAAACCGGAGAGAAAGAGGGCGAGGCTGGCGCGGCGATAGGCGGCAGTGCGGCGCGTCAGGTAATGCTTTTCTCCTGTCTTAGCTGTTTGCGCTGGCGGCGACATATTTTCATCCTGATGGCCCTTCGAATTCATGCGTTAACCCGCTGGATCCCAATAGGGCGGGTCCCCGAAGCTCTTCCTCAAGTGATCTGCGATAGCGCGAAGCTTGGCCGAGGGATTTCGACCCTCGGGATGGGCCATATAGATGAATTCGGCCTCCGGCCTGTGACCGACATCGATTTCGGCAAGCCGCCCCTCGCGGATGGCCGGGCCGGCGATGAAGGCCGGCAGCAGGGCGATGCCGAGACCGGCAATCGCGGCATCGCGCAGCATGTCGCCATTGTTGATGCCGAGGGCCGGTTTGGCGCGGACGACGACCGCGCCCTCCGGCGTCTGGAAGCGCCAGTCGGCAACGCCGCGATTGGTGTAGAAGATGCCTCGATGGCGGTTCAGGTCGGCAAGTGACGACGGCATCCCCAAGCGCGCGAGATAATCCGGCGACGCACAGAGAAGACGGCGGCTCGGCGCGAGCTTCCAGGCGACCAGCCGGCTGTCGGCGATCGGGCCGTTGCGGATGATGGCGTCATAGCCGTCCGAGGACGCATCGACGCGGCGATCATCGATGTCGAGCGTCAACTCGATATCGGGATGGTCGGCAAGAAAGGGGTAGAGCGCCGGGCCGAGATGCATGCGGCCGAACGTGACCGGGGCGGCGATGCGGATCGGACCGGACAGCGTGCCGCGCCGCTCGGCCATGTCGGCGGCGGCCTCGTCAATCTCACGCACGATGCGCGCGGCGCGCTCCAGAAATACAGCCCCGTCCTCCGTCATGGTGAGCTTGCGTGTCGTTCGGTGCAGCAGGACCCCTCCTAGCGACTTCTCCAATTCCGCCAGCCTTTCGCTGACGACGGATTTGGAGAGCCGCAGCCGTCTGGCCGCCTCACTGACCGAGCCTGCCTCCGCCACGGCGACGAAAGCCGCAATGCCTTCTATCCTGATCATCGTTCGGTATTTCCGAATTCGAGTTCCTCAATCTGGAGACTAATCCGAACGAAAAGAAAATGCCATCTTCTGGTCAACGAAACGGACGGCAAGGGCCGCCCGCTCGAACATAGGAGATGGAAGCATGAACCGCTTGAACAACAAGGTCGCGATCGTTACCGGCGCAAGCTCCGGCATCGGCCGCGTCACGGCAAAGCTCTTTGCGGCCGAAGGCGCCAAGGTCGTCGTCGGCGCCCGCCGTCAAGCCGAACTCGACAGCCTCGTCGCGGAGATCGAGGCAGAGGGCGGCCAGGCCATCGCCGTTGCCGGCGACGTCCGCTCGGAAGATTATCATAAGGCGCTGGTCGCGGCTGCCGTCACCAACTACGGCAAGCTCGATATCGCCTTCAACAATGCCGGCATCATCGGCGAAGCCGGTCCGAGCACCGGAGTCTCGGAAGCAGGCTTCAGCGAGGCAGTGGCCGTCAATCTCACCGCCTCCTTTCTCGCTGTCAAACATCAGATCGGCGCGATGACGGAACATGGCGGCGGCTCGGTGATCTTCACCTCGACCTTCGTCGGCTACAGCTTCGCCTTTCCCGGCGTTGCAGCCTATGCCGCCAGCAAATCCGGCCTGATCGGCCTGACGCAGGCGCTCGCCGCCGAGTTCGGGCCGCAGGGCGTGCGCGTCAACGCCATCCTGCCGGGCGCCGTCGATACCGATATGTACCGGGACGTGAACGATACGACGGAGAAACAGGCCGCCATCACCAATATGCACGCGCTGAAGCGCGTCGCGACACCTGATGAAGTCGCCCGCTCGGTTCTCTACCTCGCCTCCGACGATGCAAGCTTCGTCACCGGCACGGCTTCGCTGGTCGACGGCGGCATTTCAATCACCCGCAGTTGAGACGGCGGGGGCTGCCGCCATCGACCGGAAAAGACCCCTCCCCAACCCCTCCCCACAAGGGGGAGGGGCTAACACGTTGCACCACTGAGACAGGCATCGGCCTTTCTGCGGATGAGACGATGGAAGGATATGGGCGGCGCGGCATCCAAGCCCCTCCCCCTTGTGGGGAGGGGTTGGGGAGGGGTCTTCGCCGACGCGACCGGCCGCTAATCTCGAGCAGATCCGATGCATGTCGTCCGCGCGATTGCATGTTCTCCGCCAAAGGCTTAGGGTCGGGGTAGGTCAGAAAAGGCAACGGGTAGAAGGCCATGGCTCTCAGCGGCAAACGCATCCTCCTCATCATCTCGGGCGGCATCGCCGCCTATAAGAGCCTGGATCTGATCCGCCGGCTGCGCGAGCGCGGTGCCAGCGTGCGCCCGGTCATGACCAAGGGGGCGCAGGAGTTCGTTACGCCGCTTGCGGTCGGCGCGCTGGCGGCGGACCATGTCTTCGTCGATCTCTTTTCGCGGCAGGACGAACAGGATGTCGGCCATATCAGGCTGGCGCGCGACTGCGATCTCGTGATCATCGCCCCCGCCAGCGCCGATCTGATGGCGAAAATGGCGAACGGCCTTGCCGATGACCTCGCCTCGACCTTGCTTCTGGCGACGGACAGGCCGGTGCTTGCCGCGCCGGCTATGAACCCTCGTATGTGGGCACATCCGGCGACACGGCGCAATGCGGCGAGGCTCAGGGAAGACGGCGTGCGCTTCGTCGGGCCGCTGGCCGGTGAGATGGCCGAAAGCCGGGAGGCGGGGATCGGCCGGATGGCGGAGCCCCTGGAGATCGTCGCTGCGGCCGAAACCATGCTCGACGAGGGAGAAAGGCCGCTGAAGGGACGCAAGGCGATCGTCACGTCAGGACCGACCCATGAGCCGATTGATCCGGTGCGCTACATCGCCAACCGCTCCTCCGGCCGGCAGGGGCATGCGATCGCCGCAGCCTTGGCCAAGCTCGGGGCCGAGGTGACGCTCGTCTCCGGGCCGGTGACGATCGCCGATCCGGTCGGCGTCAATGTCGTCCATGTCGAGCGGGCCGAGGAGATGCGTGATGCCGTGCTGGCGGCGCTGCCGGCCGATATCGCCGTGATGGTGGCGGCGGTGGCGGACTGGCGCGTAGCCTCGGCCGCCGACCAGAAACTGAAGAAACATCCCGGCGAATCCATTCCGACGCTGGCGCTGACCGAGAACCCCGACATCTTGAAGACTCTCGGACATCACACGATGCGGCCGAAGCTGGTGATCGGCTTTGCCGCCGAGACCCAGGACGTGGAAAGCAATGCCAGGGCGAAGCTCGAGCGGAAGGGCGCCGACCTGATCGTCGCCAATGATGTTTCGCCTGCGACCGGCATCATGGGCGGCAGCCGCAACAGCGTCAAACTCATTCGCCACGATGGCGTCGAACAATGGCCAGACCTGACGAAGGAAGAGGTCGCCGAAAGGCTGGCGGCGCTGATCGCCGGACGCTTCCGCGCATAGTCCACCTCGAAAATCGATCCCGTTTTTCGGAAAGGATTATGCTGAGATAGCCATGCGTTGCGATTTGGCTTTGCTCGGCTTTTCCGGACGGAATTCGGCTACATCGATACCGTTTTTGCCGACGATGACCGCGCTGCCATCAGGAATCTCCGCCCAGGCGTCGACATCGTCGTTCAGCGGTTCGGAGACGAGGCAGTAGCCGGCACCGACGGGCGAGGCGTAGAGCGTCGGCGCCCTGCGATCGGTGGCATAGCGGATCGCATAGAGCGACTTGCCGTCGGAGAAGGCGGCGGTGAAGCGCAGCAGGATCGAGCCGATGGTGTTTTCGGCCAGATCTTCGACGAAGCCGATCATATCAGCCATCGCAGCGATCGGCGCCTCGCGCAGGCCGAACTGCAGCGCCAGCAGGAACATCAGCTCGGAATCGGTCGTGCCGCTGCGGGCATTGAACAACTCGTCGTCAAGCGTCGCCTCCATCGGCCGGCGCAAGCGCTCGAAGCCCGATATCTGGCCGTTGTGCATGAATGACCAAGTATCGTGGGTGAAGGGATGGCAATTGTCCCGGCGCGTGCCGCCGCCGGTGGCGGCACGGACATGGGCTAGAAAGAGCGGCGAACGGATCTGCCGCGCCAGGCTCTTCAGATTGCAATCCGACCAGGCCGGCAGGATGTCGCGGTAGCGGCCGGGTTCGGGCCTGTCGCCGTACCAGGCGATGCCGAAGCCGTCGCCATTGGTCGCCGTCTTGGCGCGGGTGGCGCAATGGGACTGCTCGATCAGCGAATGGGCGGGCGAGGATACCAGCTCCTCGAGGTAGAGAGGGTCTCCGCGATAGGCTGCCCAGCGACACATGGCTTTTGCTCCGGAACCCGCGGCATCGGCGGGCATGCTCTAAATTGTCGAACGCCACGGCTAATAACAGCTTAACGCGCGACTGATTTGCAGGCCGATCATGACGGTTTGGTGACCGGGTGAAACTTCAAATTCGGCGAAAGCCTGTGTTCTTTTGTGAACGCGGGTCCGGCCCAGAGGGATGCCTCGAGTGCAATTTCTTCTTGCATCTGACGCGAATCATCCTACCTTTTCTTTTATCAGCAACAGAACGAAAGGAAGGTGATCCAATGTCTAATGAGATTTCGGACCTCGTATCGGGCATGGAAGTGGTGATGAAAGCGAGGCAGCCCTCGCTCTAAGACCCGCCTTCCTGGGGCTGCTTTGACAGTCCAGGCCAGTTCGAGGCCAAACTCATGGAAAGGGTCGCCGTGGCGGCCCTTTTTATTGCTCTGAATTTCCAGCATTGACGGACGATCGGAGTTCTTCTACTCATAAAGTCATCTGATGACTTTATGAGTAGAAGATGCAGGCGCTCAGCAAGACCAATCTCGCCGATGAGGCGATCGAGGCAATCCGCAGCGACATTGTCGGCAAGCGCTGGGCGGTCGGCGACAAGCTGCCGAACGAGGCCTCGCTGTCGGCCACGCTCTCCGTCAGCCGCGGCACGGTGCGCGAGGCGGTGCGGGTGCTTGTCTCCCAGGGTTATCTCGAAACCCGGCAGGGGTCGGGCACCTATGTGCGTTCGACCAGCGACGCCAGCCGGCCGCTGACCATGGCGCGGCGCGCCAGCCTGCGCGATCAGTTCGAAGCGCGCTGCGCGCTCGATGTCGAGGCGGCACGACTGACGGCGATGCGCAAGACGCCGGAGACGATTGCCGAGCTGCGCCGGCTGCTGAATGAACGCGGCAGTTACGCCGGCGGCGATGAAACCGCCTTCATCGAACGGGACCTCGCCTTCCACAAGGCGGTCATCGCTGCTTCCGGCAATCGGGCGATGATCGAAATCTACGCTTTCTTCTCGGCCTCGATCGCCGACACCATTGCGGCAACGCTCGGCAAGGATATTCCCGAACCCGACATGCAGGCGCATGTCGATATCGTCGATGCGATCGACAGCGGCGATCCCGACCAGGCGGATGCGGCGGTGCGCCGGTTCATGGCCCCCGTTCTTGCCGCACTCGACCGAATGATGCTGTCATGAATACACCTTCCAACGCTGCCGCCGTCACGCTTGACGTGGCCGACGAATTGCTGATCGATGCCGAGGCCGGCAGTCTTCCCGCCCAGCAGGCAACGCCGGTGCGGAATGGTGCGGCCAGTTTGCTGCTCGGCGCGAGCCTCGTGCTGATCGCTTTCAACCTGCGCCCGGTCTTTTCGAGCGCCTCGGCGCTCCTGCCGGAGATCCGCTCCGAACTCGGGCTGGGCGCGCTCGGCGCCAGCCTGCTGACGACGCTTCCGGTCGTCTGCCTCGGCCTCTTCTCGCCGCTTGCGCCTCGTCTTGCCCAGCGCATCGGAACCGAACGCACACTGCTCGGCGTTCTCCTGCTGCTTGCGCTCGGCACAGCCTTGCGCGGGCTTTCCTCCGTGCCGCTGCTCTTTATCGGCACGGCCCTTGCCGGTGCCTGCATCGCCGTCGGCAACGTGCTGCTGCCGGGACTGGTGAAGCGGGACTTCCCCACGCGCGCCGCGCTGATGACCGGCTTCTATACAATGGCGCTCTGCGCAGGTGCTGCCAGTGCGGCCGGGCTGACGCTGCCGATCGAACATGCGCTCGGCGGCTCTCTCGGGCGCGCGCTCGCCGCCTGGGCGCTGCCGGCGCTCGCCGTCGGCCTCATCTGGCTGCCGCAGGTTCTTCGCGGCGGCGCCGGAGCAAGGCGAAACGGCTTTCGCCTCGACGGACTCTGGCGGGACCGGCTGGCCTGGCAGGTCACGCTGTTCATGGGGCTGCAATCGGCGCTTGCCTACTGCGTCTTCGGCTGGCTCGTTCCCATCCTGCGCGAACGCGGGCTCGACGGCGTCACGGCCGGGGCGATCGTTTCGCTCTCGGTGATGGTACAGGCGGCCTCCTGCCTCGTCGTGCCGCATATCGCCGTGCGCGGCCGGGATCAGCGATTGATCAATGCCGGCCTCTGCGGCGTTGCCGTCACCGCTCTGCTTGGATTGCTCTTTGCGCCGCTTTCGAGCGTCTGGCTGTGGGCGGTGCTGCAAGGCATCGGCCAGGGCGGACTGATCGCGGCCGCCATGACGACGATCGTGCTGCGCTCGCGCGACCCCGATGTTGCCGCCCATCTCTCCGGCATGGCGCAATGCGTCGGCTATCTCCTCGCCGCAATCGGCCCGTTGATCGTCGGCCTCATCCGCGGCTGGACCGGAAGCTTTTCCTGGTGTGCCGTTCTGTTCGTCGCGCTCGGGCTCGGAGCCGCGATCAACGGCTGGAGAGCCGGCCGAGCACTTGAAGTGAATGTGCACGCGGTTGAGAAAGTCTGAGCCGCCCGCGGCTCTAAGCTCACTGGCCCATCACCATCTCTTGATGCCGGTCGCCAGCCGCGGATGCTACGCTATCTCAGCCTGCATCCGCCGGAGGACAAATCGTGCGCATACGAACCCTGTTTCTGCTCACCGCGTTGATGGCATCGTTGGGGCCTGCCCTTTCCCCGGCCCAGGAAAGCGGCGGGCGCCAGGCCAATGTCGAGCGCAGTGCACGCGACGGCGTGCTGAAGCTGCTGCCAGCCGACTCCGTCACGGAGCACGAGCTGACGGTCGACGGCCGGAAGATCGCCTATACCGCGACCGCCGGCACTCTTGATCTCTTCGGCCAGGATGGAGCGCAGACCGGCGCGATCTTCTACACCGCCTATGTCGCCAAGGGTGCCGGGCCGGATCGGCCGCTGACCTTTGTCTTCAACGGCGGGCCGGGCGCGGCCTCCGCCTTTCTGCATCTCGGGCTGGTCGGGCCCAAAGTACTCGATTTCGGGCCTCAGGCACGCGACGGCGCCCATGCGAAACTCGTCGATAACGAGCATAGCTGGCTCGACTTTACCGATCTCGTGCTGATCGATCCAATCGGCACCGGCTGGAGCCGGACGGCGAAGGCGGACGACGCCTCCAACTATTACAACGTCAACTCGGATGCGCAGAGCATCGCCAAGGCGATCGCGCTCTATGTCGCGCATAACAACCGCTCCAACTCGCCGAAATATCTGTTCGGCGAAAGCTATGGCGGTTTCCGCGCCGCCAAGGTCGCTTCCACCCTGCAGGAAAGCCAGGGCATTGTCGTCGCCGGCGCCGTGATGCTCTCGCCGCTGCTCGAAGGACAGCTGATGTTCGATGCCGACCAGTTCGCGCTGGGCGCGGCGCTCGAGCTGCCGTCGCTCGCTGCAGCCGAACTCGACCGGCACAATGCCTTTGACGAGGAGAAGCAGAGGCAAGCGGAGCGTTTCGCGCTCGGCGATTATTTGACGACGCTCGCCGGCCCGCCGCCGACGGGCGCCGATGCCGCAGCCTTCTATGGCAGGATCGCCGGGCTAACCGGCATTCCGCAAGATATCGTGGCCCGCAACCGCGGCTTTCTCGGCAATTCCTTCGTCAAGCACTCGAACGGCGGCAGCGGCGAGCTGAAGAGCCCCTACGACGCGTCCTTCACAGCGCCCGATCCCTTTCCGGAGTCGGATTACGACCGCGGCGACGACGCCATTCTCGACGGCTTCGCCCGCGCCTATGGCGGCGCCTTTGCCGATTATGCCCGCAACGAGCTCGGCTTCAAAACCGAAATGACCTATTCGCTGCTCGACAGCGATATCAGCCGGCGCTGGGACTGGGGCGGCGGCCGCGGCGGCGGGTCACGCTTCCAGGCGAGCGCCACCGACGACATCAGGCAGCTGCTCGCCTCGGGCACGGCCTTCCATCTGCTGATCGCGCATGGCTACAGCGATCTGGTGACGCCGTACAGCGTCAGCCGCTATGTGGTCGATCACCTGCCGCCGTCGCTCGCCGATGGCCGCGTCGGGCTGAAGCTCTATCACGGCGGCCATATGTTCTACACGCAAGCCGATCAACGAGCCGCCTTCACGGCGGATGCCAAGGCCTTCTATGCTGCACGCCCGGCCGCACAGCCGGCGGATTGAGGAGTTGCCGATGCATATAACGGGAGGATGTCATTGCGGAGCGATCCGCTATCAGGCGGAAATCGATCCGGAGCGGGTCACGATCTGCCACTGCACCGATTGCCAGCGCCTGACGGGCTCGGCCTATCGCGTCACCGCGCCGGCGCAACCACAAAGCTTCACGCTTGTCTCGGGCGAACCACGCAGCTATGCGAAACATGGCGACAGCGGCGCCCTCAGCCGGCAATTCTTCTGTTCGAATTGCGGATCGCCGCTCTACCGCACGGATGGCGAGGGCGGTGCGATCGGCATCCGTCTCGGCGGCATCGACCAGCGGCGGGACCTGACGCCAAAGAAACAGATATGGTGCCGGTCGGCTCTGCCTTGGGCGGAAAATATTCAGCCGCTGCCGCGGTTTGATGGCGAGGACTAGCGCAAGCAGGACGACTTGACCTGAGGAAGGGAGGCGGTAGGCCGAATTAGGTTATCAGCCACCTGGTCAGCATGTTGAGTGCGGGACCATCACGGTGGTGAGCCGCCTGTGGCGAAAGCGCAAGCCAAAGAGCCGCCCTCTGCGAGCGCCGTTCACGCCTTCCACCGGCCTACCCGGAGTGGAGCGACGTGGGTCCGACCGTCGCGCGAACATCAAAACGAAACCCGTTAATATTGCTCCAATTTTAGCTCGAACTGACTAAGTGCATCTAAGATCAATTTATAGTATATATAACTCGAGGGGAGAATCGCGCATACGTCGCGACGGGCTACCGCAATACTCAAGGGATTTCTGCTGAATTTTACAGCCTTGTATTGCATTTCTGTGGACGTAATCTTCAGGGACTCTATTACGACGGCCTTAGGTTGGGACTTTAGTCGTAACGCGTATAGGGACTTTAGTCCTAATACCCTCCAACTGTGAATGAGCTAGTCCTCTCGATCCACCACAATCGCAGTCGATCGAGAGCTCTAGGTTCAATACGCAAGAGGGTGGGCCCGGGATGCAGTTCGGCATCCGGGCTCTGTGACCCTCTGCGAGCTAGCCGAGGGAGAAGCTCCATGGCACTCGATATCACAACTCAAGATCTCATCATTGACGAGACCGCCGGTCTCGACGACGACGACGTCAACCCGGCGCTTGCGCCGCACAACAATGCGACGGTGCAATATCTGTTGAGCCGTGACGCTGCCGGGGGGCTGACCTCGCCAGAGGTCGCCTACCAGAGCAATTTCGTTGTGGCCTCGGCGAGCGCCGGGGAAACCATCACCTCGGTCGTTCTCACCCAGAACGCCTCCGGCACCCCATACTCCACCACGGATGGCGTCAACAGCGGCATTCGCACGGTCGACGGCAATTACATCTGGCTGTTCCAGGATGCGACGCATCCAAACGTCGTGATCGGCGTCATCGGCACCACCAACGCGGCCACCGAGCCGGCCGAGACCGGGCCGCTCGCCTTCTCGCTGGCCCTCCTCAGCACCAGCAACACCAATGCGGACCTCTACACCGTCCAGTACGTGCCGTTGCTCCATCCCGATGCGAACAACGCCGACGACCGCATCGATCTGACGAACAAGGTATTCGCCTCGGTCACCGGAACCACGGTGGTCAATTTCAGCCAGCTTGGCGATGCCCCTTCCGGGCATAACAACTGGTATATTCTCGACGCCGACGCCGCCAGCCCGCAGAAGATCCTGGTGACGGCGCACGACAATGGCGTGCAGACGGAAGTCAATGTCAGCACCCAGGGCCTCGGCGTCGCCTCTCAAGACGTGCGCGAGGGCCGTGAACTTCAGATCGACCTGATTACCGGCGGCATCCAGAGCGCGGGGAAAAGCTTTACCGACACGCCGACTGCGCCCGACTATGGCTCGCACATCGAGAACGTCTCCAGCGCCGGTTTCTCGGTCTCGCAGTCGACGCCGACCAGCAGCGTCGCCGACATGGAGATCCACGCCTATAACAATAACGACAATGCCGAAGGCGCTGCCTTCCCCACGGACGATAACGATACCGAGATCAACATCACCGGCGCGACGTTCAAGCTGAACGGCGTCACAAAAACAGCCGCGGAGCTCGGCATCACGGTCAATGTCGCCGGCACCGGATTGATCCTCGAGAATGTCGGCGAGGGCGTGACGGTCGATTTCACCACCGCGGGCGGCGTTGGCGGAACATTCGACCGCTTCACCATCAAGAATATCGACACCGAGAAAGACTACTTCGACGTCAAGGAAGTGCATTTCGGCGGTGAGGTGAGCAACGCCTATAATGAAGAAGTCGGGTCCTTCATCAACTTCGACGATGACGGGCCCAGCATCACGGCAACCGGCACTCCACCGCAACTGACAGTCGATGAGACCGTCCTGACCACCAACGCCAGCGCCGACTTCTCGACCTTCTTCACCTCCAATGCCGGGGCCGATGGCGGCGCCGCCACCGCCATCACTTATGCGCTCGGCATCAAACAGGGCAACAATGTCAGCGGCCTCACCGATACCGCAACCGGCCAATCCGTGCTGCTCTTCCTCGAAGGCGGCAACGTGGTCGGGCGCGCCGGATCAGCCGCCGGCGCGGTCGTCTTCACCGTCAGCGTCAGCGCCGCCGGCATCGTCACCCTCGACCAGCAAAGGGCGGTCGTCCATACCAATACCAGCAATCCGGACGACAGCACCACCCTGGCGGCCGCCGACCTCGTCACCCTGACCGCCACTATCACCGACCGTGACGGCGACCACGCCCCGGCCACCCACAATATCGGCCAGAACCTCAATTTCGAGGATGACGGACCGACGATCACGGCAGCCGCCACTGCACCGCAAGTGACCGTCGACGAGACCGACCTGGGGACGAACGGCACCGGCAACTTCACTACCGCCTTCACCTCGAATGCGGGCGCCGACGGAGGCGCCGTTGGCGGCGCCATCTCTTATACGCTCGGTATCAATGCGGGGAACAATGTCAGCGGCCTCACCGACACCGAAACCGGCCAGTCCGTGCTGCTCTTCAAGGAAGGCAGCAATGTGGTCGGGCGCGCCGGATCAGCCATTGGCGACATCGTCTTTACCGTCAGCGTCAGCGCTGCCGGCGTCGTCACCCTCGACCAACAACGGGCAATCATCCATGCCATTACCACCGACCCGGACGACAGCCGCACCTTGGCGGCCGCCGACCTCGTCACCCTGACCGCCACCATTACCGACGGTGACGGCGATCACGCCTCGGCCATCCGCAATATCGGCCAGAACCTTAACTTCGAGGATGACGGGCCGACAATCACCAAGCCGTTCGACGGGGATCCGGTTCTCGCGGGCACTCAGCACGAGACCCTAGCCAACGCGCTCAACGCATCGGCAAGCGGCGACTTCGGCTACAACATCGGCGCGGATGTCCACCCGGCTGCCTTCTATACGAATGGTGGCTCTGACTTTGTCGACCAGGATCTCGTGACGAACGGCGTCCAGATCGGGCTGACCGGCACGATCACTGGCGGCGGCGGCGGTAGCCTTCTCAGTTCGAATGTGACGCTCGGCTCGGAGAGCCTGACCTCCGCGACGTTCAACTTCACCTTCACCTATGACAAGGATCCGGCGGACGGCAACCAGGTCGGAACGGCGGGCGGCACCCTCGTCTTCGACAAGGTGGCCGACACCTATACCATCAATCTGACGGACCCGCTCGAAGGCTTCAGCTTCGACGTTCTTCACACCAGCGAGCTCTTATCCAAGCAGCCGACGAGCAATACCGGCCACCCGCAGATCGTGGTGGAAAAACTGCAGGGGGATGTCGTGGGCACGCCGGCTGACGAAGACTTCTACGTGCAGTTCACCGGCAATCTGATCAACAAAGCCAACCCGTTCCGCTTGACCACCGATGGCGAGGGGTCATCCAATGACTCCACCTTCACCGTCGGCGGTCACGAGATGGTCAGCAACAACAACGAAAACTGGGTGTCTGCAACACAGAGCACCAACGGTGTTGCCGGCGACACGATCCAGAAAGACGAACTGCTCACCTTGCGGTTCTTCAACAGCGATGTCGGCATTGTCAACGAGGCCCTCACCCCAACGGCGACCGCCGGCGCGATGGCGATCAAGTTCGACGGCATCGGCAACAGCGAAGACCTGATGCTGATCCTCGACCTGATCGATGGGAACGGCTCCGCGATCACCCGGGCCATGTATGTGTCGAACGCCGACATCTACAAGGCCGGCCAGGTTCCGGCGCCCTACAGCAGCGAGTTCACGCTCGACAATAATGACGGCCTCGTGATCGTCGAGCAGAACGACTACAACGCCGCTGGCGAGACCTACGTACTGCAAGGCGTGCAAATCATGCAGTCGGGCAACGGGATCACCGGCGATGCTACTGCGATCGACCTCATCAGGGCGACCGGCGCCAATGGCGGCAGCAACGCGACCGCCAATCTGGTGAACTTCGACACCACCGATAACGACGTGCTGAAGATCACCGATATCGGCTTTACCTCGACCGTGACCCAGACGCCGGATGCCAATCTCGACTTCGCCTTCAATGTGGTGGACGCCGATGGCGATCAGACAGCGATGCAGCACATCCTTGTCGACGTCGCCTGATAACTGACGAGACGGGGGCAGCCAAGGCTGCCCCCCACTGTCTTTGCATGCGCGTGTAATCTCGTACTCCAGAGACATTATGATGAAAACAAACCAACAGCCCCCTGCCCTCCAGGTGGTGATGAAGGAAGCCAGACGCGCCATCCGACCGCTTCTCTGGTTCAGCGGCGGCATCAACGTGCTGATGCTGACCGGAGCGTTTTACATGCTCCAGGTCTACCACCGCGTGCTGTCCAGCCACAGCCTGGAGACATTGGCGATGCTATCGCTGATGGCGGCCGGCGCGCTGGTGGCGATGGCGGGGCTGGAGGTGGTGCGCGGGCGCCTTCTGGCAACCGTCGGATCCTGGATGAACGCACGCCTGGCGCCGGTGCTGTTGACCGCATCGGTGGAATATGCCGCCTCGGCGCCCGGCCAGGCCAACGCCCGTCCGCTGCGTGACCTCGACCAGGTGCGGAATTTTTTCACCAGCCCCAGCATCTTCCCGATCCTTGACGCGCCTTGGGCGCCGCTGTTTTTCGCCGCCATCTTCTTCATGCACCCCTGGCTGGGCTGGCTGGCGCTCTGCGGCGGTGGAGTGCTTTTCGTGTTGGCCCTGCTCAACGAATGGCTGACACGCAAGCCCTTGACCGAGGCTGCAGGCGCGCAGTCTCGCGCCTATGTCCAGGCCGAGGCGGCGATCCGCAACGCCGAGGTGGTCCAGGCGATGGGCATGTTGAAGCCCCTGCTGGAAGGCTGGAAGCTGCAGCAGGACGAAGCCAACAAAGGCCAGGTCGTTGCCGCCAACCGCGGCGGTATCATTTCCGCCATCGCCCGCTGTCACCGGCTGGCCCTGCAAATGGGCATATTGGGGCTTGGAGCCTATCTCGTTCTTCGCAACGAAGCCTCCCCCGGCATCATGGTCGCCGCCTCGATCCTGATGGGTCGTGCATTGTCGCCGGTCGAACAGGCGATCGGCACCTGGAAGGCAACGGTCGGCGCGCGGGCCGCTTACCGGCGCCTCACCGCCGTTGCAGGCCAGCACCCCGAGGCAACCCCGGTTCTGGCGCTGCCGCGGCCGACCGGGAAGTTCGAGGCCGACAATATCGTGCTTGCCCGACAGGGCGGCGAACATATCCTGAAAGGGATCAGCTTCCATCTCGAGCCGGGTGAATCCATGGCCCTAATCGGCCAGAGCGCGGCCGGCAAGACCAGCTTGGCGCGCATATTGGCCGGCGCCTGGCGCCCATCCGGCGGGCGTGCGCTGCTCGACGGCATGGATGTCGCCCAATGGGCGGCGGAGGACCGTGGCCATCATGTCGGTTACTTGCCCCAGGATATCGAGCTCTTCGCGGGGACGGTTTCCGAAAATATATGCCGCTTTGCCAAACTCAGCCCGGTGATCTTCGACAAGGTCGTCAAGGCCGCGCAGCTGGCAGGCGTTCACGAACTCATCAAAGGACTGCCGAAAGGTTACCTCACGGAGATCGGCGAATCCGGCGCGGTCCTGTCCGGCGGACAGCGCCAGCGCATCGGCTTGGCGCGGGCGCTCTACGGCGATCCGGCACTCGTTATCCTGGACGAACCCAATTCCAACCTCGACCGCGACGGTGAGGAGGCATTGATATCAGCGCTCGGCACGATCAAGGCGGCGGGCACGACCGTCATCCTGATCGCCCATCGACCGAACATCATGGAGACGGTCGACAAGATCCTTGTCCTCAATCGCGGCCAGCAGGATCTCTTCGGTCCACGCGACTATGTCTTCAATGAGCTCGCCGCTCGCGTGCGCAAGGTCGCTCAAATGCCGACGATCGTGGCGAAGTAGCAAGGGAACGTAACCGCCATGAAAAAAGAGATGAAGGTCGTTCCGTTACCCGTTTCGCCGCCCCCGGCACCGGTCCCGCTGCGTCTCACGGGCGTCACTTTTACCGGCTTCGCAATCATGTTCCTGTTCTTCGGCATGGCCGGAGGCTGGGCGACGCTTGCACCGCTGGACAGCGCCGCAGTGGCGCCCGGCCTTGTCAAGGTTGCCGGTGACCGCAAGCTCATCCAGCACCTCGAGGGCGGGATCATTGCAGGATTGACTGCCGCCAACGGCGACATCGTCAAGGCCGGCAAGGTCCTCCTCCAACTCGATGATACGCAGGCGAGGGCAAGGCTAGATCTGGTCCAGAACCGGATCGCAACGCGCGAGGCGCTGGCCGCTCGCCTCAGGGCCGAGCGTGACGGCAAAGCCGAGATCGAGTTCGATCCGGCGCTGCTTGCAAACCCCACCAAATCGGCAAGGGACGCGGTGGCCGCACAACGTGACGTGTTTTCGGCCAAGCACCACAATCTGAAGGACGAGCGAGAGATTCTCAGCCAGCGCCGCCGCCAGACCGAGGAAGAGATAACAGGACTGCAGGAACTCATCGTTACCGAGGACAAGCAGATCGAGGTGTTCGAGGGGGAGACCAGAGATCTTGAGAGCCTCGTCAAGCGCGGCCTGGTCACCCGCGAGCGTTGGCTGCTGCTCAGACGGCAGCAGCGGGAAGTCGAGGGAGAGCGCGCGACCAATGTCGCAGCCATCGCTCGCGCCAGGAGCGCCATGGCCGAGATCGACATGCAGATCGTCAACCTCAACACATTGCAGCTGAACGAGGCCGTCGAGGAGCTGAGCAAGGTCGAGGCGGAACTGTTCGACCTCAGGCAGGAGGAGCGGTCCGCCAGGGACGTGCTTGCCCGCACCAACGTCGTTGCGCCGGTCGACGGCATTATCATGGACCTGAAGGTCCATACGACCGGGGGCGTGGTGAAACCCGGCGAGACCTTGATGACGATCGTGCCGATGGGACAGCAGCTCGTTATCGAGGCGATGGTCAGACCAGAGGATGTCGAGACGATCGCTCCCGGACAGCCGGCGCGCGTCAGTTTCCCGGCCTTTGCCCGTTACAACCTGCCGCCGCTCGACGGTGTCGTGGAGATCGTATCGGCTGACAGGATGGTGGAGGAGCGCAGCGGCGCGCCCTTTTTCGCCGCGACCGTTGTGATCGACCAGAGCGAACTTTCCAAACTGGAGGGCCGTAAACTGCTGCCCGGCATGTCGAGCGAGACGATGATCCGGACAGGTGCCCGCACCGTGCTTTCTTACCTAGCCGAGCCGATCACACAGAACTTCCGCCGGGCGATGCGGGAAAAATAACCGCAGCGCCACGCTTCCAAGAACCACCGATCACGCCGCCTTGGCGGCGTGATATTCCTTGATTGCGACCATCTTGATCGCCGGATAACGCTCCGCCTCGTAACGCAGCGAGAAGGCGTCCTGGGCGAGGAAGACTGGATCGCCGTCGAGGTCGCGGGCGATATCGCCGCGCTTGACGGTGAGGAACTTTTCCAGATCGGCCGGCTGATCGGCGGAGATCCAGCGGCAGACGGAGAAACGTGACATCTCGAAGGAGACCGGCAGGCCGTATTCGGCCATCAGCCGCTCCTTCAAAACATCGAGCTGCAGGGCGCCGACGACGCCGACGATCGCCGGCGAGCCGTCCTCCGGCGAGAACAGCTGCACGACGCCTTCCTCGGCCATCTGCTGCAGCGCTTCCTTGAGCTTCTTCGCCTTCATCGCATCTTCGAGACGCACGCGGCGCAGAATTTCCGGCGAGAAGTTCGGCACGCCCTGGAAGACCAGGGCTTCGCCTTCGGTCAGCGTATCGCCGATGCGGAGCGTGCCATGATTGGGAATGCCGACGACGTCGCCGGCATAGGCGGTGTCGGCGAGCTGGCGCTGCGAAGCGAAGAAGAATTGCGGCGCCGTCAGGCCAAGCTGCTTGCCGGTGCGGGCAAGCCTTGCCTTCATGCCGCGCTCGAGCTTGCCGGAGCAGATGCGGGCAAAGGCGATGCGGTCGCGGTGGTTCGGGTCCATGTTGGCCTGGATCTTGAAGACGAAGGCGGTCATCTTGTCGTCGGTCGCATGCACGGTCCTGGTGTCGGCGACCTGGTCGCGCGGCGGCGGCGCGAATTCGCCAAGCGCATTGATGAGGTCGCGAACGCCGTAATTGCGCAGCGCCGAGCCGAAGAAAACGGGCGTCATATGGCCTTCGAGGAAGGAATCGCGGTCGAAGGGACGG
The DNA here is from genome assembly GCF_030518245.1 of Rhizobium sp. CBN3. Classification (NCBI taxonomy): domain Bacteria; kingdom Pseudomonadati; phylum Pseudomonadota; class Alphaproteobacteria; order Hyphomicrobiales; family Rhizobiaceae; genus Rhizobium; species Rhizobium sp. CBN3. The sequence continues at coordinate 85,906 of NZ_JAULSE010000006.1, read as the reverse complement.
CATGCCTCGATGGCAAGCTCGGTCTCGTCGATGAAGGCCTGCCGTTCGTTTTCCGGCAGCCTGTCGGCGATTGCCCGCGGACCGTTGACCGGCGTGGTCTCGACTTCGGTATCGGAACCACGGGCGGTGCTGTTCGCCAGATGATAGGAGCCGCAGAAGGTTTTCGAGCGGCCGATCGGCCAGGTGATCGGCGCGGTATCCAGCGCCAGCTTCTCTTCGACCTCGTCGAGGATCTCGAAGGGATCGCGGCTTTCCCTATCCATCTTGTTGATGAAGGTGATGATCGGAATATCGCGCATGCGGCAGACTTCGAAGAGCTTCAGCGTGCGCGGCTCGATACCCTTGGCGGCATCGATGACCATGACGGCAGCGTCGACGGCCGTCAGCGTACGATAGGTGTCGTCGGCGAAATCCTCGTGGCCGGGCGTGTCGAGGATGTTGAAGACATTGTCGTTATATTCGAAGGTCATCACCGAGGTGACGACCGAGATGCCGCGTTCGCGCTCGATCTTCATCCAGTCGGAGCGCGTCTGCATGCGGTCCTTCTTCGCCTTGACTTCGCCGGCAAGCTGGATGGCGCCGCCGAACAGCAGCAGCTTTTCGGTGAGCGTCGTCTTACCCGCGTCCGGGTGGGCGATAATAGCGAATGTGCGGCGGCGGGAGACCGCCTCGGCGAGGCTTTCGGCCATAGTGTGAATCCTGTGGAATTGCGGCTTACCTAGCGACTAAAGCCCGGCAATGCAATTGACCTTACCCGCGCACGCGCAAAGTAATGGGCCATGACCATTCATCACGACCTCAGCCCGACACTGAACCTCATCCGCCTGGCCAATGGCGAAGGCCTCGACTTGCCCGCCTATGAAAGCAAGGGGGCGGCCGGCATGGACCTGCGCGCCGCCGTCGCCGACGGCGAACCGCTGACGCTGCCGCCCGGCAAACGGGCGCTGGTGCCGACCGGCTTCATCTTCGAGATCCCCGAGGGTTTCGAGGGGCAGGTGCGGCCGCGCTCCGGTCTTGCCTTCAAACACGGCATCACCTGCCTCAACTCACCCGGCACCGTCGACAGCGACTATCGCGGCGAAGTGAAGGTGCTTCTCGCCAACCTCGGCGAGGAAGCCTTCATCATCGAGCGCGGCATGCGCATCGCCCAGATGGTCATCGCGCCGGTCACCCAGGCGCGAATTGCCGAGATCACCGAGACAAGCGAGACGGCGCGTGGCGCGGGCGGGTTCGGCTCAACCGGCGTTTGATCGACGGTTCGAATGAAGCAGCCGTTTGTGGGGGCGCTTATGCTATTCAAGAGAGCGCCATGGGGCGTGGTTATGGGTCTAGCGGCAGCGCTGACGGCAACGTCAACGCTTGCGATCGATTCAAAAAAGCTCCAATCGATTCGCTCATCGATGTCTTTGGAAGAGATCGTCTCATTTGCCGTCTCAAAATCAACAGCCCCGATCCTCGACATCAACAAAACGATCGAAATGAATATCGCCCTCAATGCGAGGGGTATGGGGAGAAGCGATATTCAAGCTTTGCAGATAGAGTTTTTGCGAGTGTTTTCTGCGATTGGTGCTTACGCTGAAATCGACATCAATTTCGACGCCAGCCAATCGATCGAATATTCAGCTGGAACGCCATATGCCCCTTTCGGTGATCAGAACCGGCGGTCGAATAGCCAGGCAGTTGACGTGTTCGTTGATCGTGATGCGCTCAAGCTGGCAAAATTGGGCCAGATAGCAGTGCACGACATAGACACGCTCCGAAGCAAGCCGGATACGTTGGAATGCTACCATGAGCGCCGGAAAGGATATCCGGCTATCAACGTTATCGTCGATCGCCATATCAATCCTGTAGGTTGCCTTTACACGGTTCTGCTGCAGTCGATCGGCCTAAAGGGACCTTTCGGCGGGGTTGCGGCAACATATCATGCCGGGGAGGTTCCCGGCTTCAGGCGCAATGCCGAAATGGCGGCAGCATATGCCATTCATGAGTGCCGATCTTTCATCGATAAAAAAGATCAGTTTGAGCAATGTATCACAGGAGTTCTGAAGGGGAACTAAGGAGCCGCGGAGTTGCCCAAAATAAGCAGCGTTGACAGGACATTTATGCTATTCGGGAAAGTGCGTTTAGGCGTGATTGGGGGCCTAGCGGCAGCGCTGGTCGCAACACCGATGCTTGCGATTGATTCAGCGAAACTCCAGTCGATTCGGTCGTCCTTCTCCACCGAGGAGGTGGTCGCATTCGCTGTGGCGAAATCGGCAGCACCGATTTTCGACATCGACAAAACCATCGATATGAACATTGCCCTCAACGTGAAGGGCATGGATAGACGCGATATTCAGGCTTTGCAGATCGAGCTTTTGCGCGTGTTTTCTGCGATTGGTGCTTACGCGGAAATCGGCATCAATTTCGACGTCAGTCGATCGATCGATTACTCGCCTGCAACGCCGTATGTGCCTTTCCGGGATCAGAACCGGCCTCCAAACATCCAGACTCTCAACGTGTTCATCGATCGTGATGCGCTTAAATTGGCAAAGTTGGGCCAAATCGCAGTTCACGATGTAGACACGCTTCGGAGCAAGCCAGACACGTCGACGTGCTATCATGAGAGCCGAACGGGAAACCCGGTCATCAATGTCCTCGTCGACCGCGACATCAATCCGGTGGGCTGCCTCTATGGAGTTCTACTACAATCGGTCGGAGTTACGGATGCTTTTGGCCGAGATGCTACGACTTTCAATCCCGGAAGAATTCCCGGGTTTAGGATCAACGCCGAAATGGCGGCAGCATATGCCATTCGCGAATGCAGATCTCTCATCGATAAAAAAGATGAACTTGGGACGTGTTTGAACGGCGTTCTCGGTGAAGGGAAATAAGGAATTCCGGATTGGCCGAGGCTGCTTGCATTCCCTTGCGGTATACCTTCGATCGCGGATTCCTAAAGCGCGTCGCAACAATCTTGGTTCAAGCGGACGCGCTGCCGTCCTTTGCTTTTATACATCTCGTTATTCCCCGCTGCACATTTTGGTGAGACACCTCTGATGGCAAATCGCCTCGACAGCGCCGGCCTGACCTTCCGGCTGGATTACTTCGACGACCCGACCGGCTGGGCGGCCTTGGTCTGTCTGCTCAAGGATATTTTCGGCATCGATATCGGCCCGCTGCAACAGCTTGGCGGCCCCGATCCCAGCAGCATGCCGTTCGGCTGGTTCGATGCCGAGGGCAAGCTTGCGGCCAATATCTCGGCCTTTGCGCTGCCCTTCGTCATCAATGGCAGGGTCGTCCATGCCGCCGGCCTGCAGTCGGGCGCGGTGCGGCCGCAGTGGCGCGGCCGCGGGCTTTATCGCGACCTGACGGTGAAAGCGCTCGACTGGTGCGAGCAGCAGGGCTTCGAGGCCGTCATCCTCTACACCGATAAGCCATCGCTCTACGAGCCCTATGGTTTCCGCTCGATAGCGCTGCACCGCTACGAGGGGGCGGCCCCCGCGCCCTCGACATCAGCCGCACCAGCCCTGCCGCTTTCGGCGGCGAATGCGGATGATCTTGCCCTGCTGCAAGCGCTGCTGAAAGCACGCAGCCCGGTCTCGACGACGCTTTCGGTGACGGCGAATGCAGCGATGTTTCTCATCAATACCCAGCTCGACCCCGATATTCGCGTCAGTTTCCTGGAAGGCGAGCGCGCAGCCATCGCCTGGAAGATGGATGCAGCGGGTCGCTTCAGCCTTGTCGACGTCGTGGCGACGGAAATCCCGACGCTTGCAGCGATCCTCGGCGGACTCGACATCGTCTCCGCCCGCATCGAGGTGCTTTTCCGGCCGGACAAGCTCGGCTGGGCGGGTGATCCGCTACCGCTGCAAAGCGGCACGACTCTGATGCTGCGCGGGCTCGACGATATGACCCCGCATTTTCCGGCGATGCTGTCGCCGATGGCGGATTTCTAAGCGCCGGCTTCGGCCGCCGCTATCTTTTCCGCGAAAGCGGCGGCAGGCGGCGTTTGACAGGCGAAGCTTTGATCATCGCAGTGTTGGTTTCCGCGCGTTCGGCGACCCTGTCGAGGAGACCGTCGAGCTCCGCCATCGATCGGATGACCAGGCGGGCGATGAAACAATCCTCGCCGGTCACCTTGTCGCATTCGACGATTTCGGGGATCTCCTGGATGATGCGCTCGACGATGTGCAGCTGTCCCGGCAGCGGGCGGACCCGCACGATCGCCTGCAGGGGATAACCGACGGCGGCCGGGTCGAGATCGATGGTGAAGGCCTTGATGACGCCGCGCTCCTCCAGCCGGCGCAGGCGCTCGGCAGCACTCGGCGAGGACAGCCCGACCTGCTGCGCCAGCTCCTTGAGCGAGATCCGGGCATTGCCGGCCAGCGCCTCCAGGATAGACTGATCGATATCATCGAGCGATTGTACATCATTAGCCACGTCGATGAATTCTCCTATGATGATTAGGCGAGAACGTCGAATCTCCTTTCCATTCCTATATAAAATTCCCTGCTACCGCAATAATCTCATCTCATAGAAACGGAGGCGATCATGAGCGGCGACATCAAAAGAGGTTCAGTGGAAATGACGGCAGCGATGCTGATCTCGGGGACGATCGGCTGGTTCGTCGTGATGTCGGGTCAACCGGTCAGCGGCGTCGTCTTCTGGCGCTGCCTGTTCGGAGCGATGACGCTGCTCGTTATCTGCGGCGCCCTCGGGCTGCTGCGGCCCGGCATCATCACGCTGCGCGCCTTCGGCATCGCCGTCTTCGGCGGCGTCGCCATCGTCGTCAACTGGCTGCTGCTCTTCGCCTCCTATTCGCATGCGACGATCTCCATCGCCACCACGGTCTACAACACCCAGCCCTTCATGCTGCTGGTGCTCGGGGCACTATTCCTCGGCGAGAAGATCACCGCCGCCAAACTGTTCTGGCTGACGCTCGCCTTTGCCGGCATGGCGGCGATCGTCGAGGCGAAACCTGGGGCCGGCGAGGCATCGGATGGATACGGCCTCGGCATTCTGATGGCGCTCGGTGCGGCCTTCTTTTATGCGCTGGCAGCGCTTGCCGCGAAATGGCTGAAAGGCACGCCGCCGCATCTGATCGCGCTGATCCAGGTCGCAACCGGCATGCTGATGCTGGCGCCGATGACGACGTTTTCGCAGATGCCCGGGGATGCCGGCGGCTGGGCGATCCTGGTGACGATCGGCGTCGTCCATACCGGGCTGATGTATGTGCTGCTTTACGGCGCGATCCAGCGGCTGCCGACCCATCTGACCGGGGCGCTGTCCTTCCTCTATCCGATCGCCGCAATCCTCGTCGACCGGCTGGCCTTCGGCCATGCGCTGCAGCCGATGCAGATCGCAGGAGCGGCGATCATCCTCATTGCCGCCGCTGGCATGAATCTCGGCTGGAGCCCAAGATGGCTGCGGCCGAGGGCGCTCCAGGGCTGAGGTACCGGCAGGCACGCGGGTGCAGGCATTCCTTCTCGTGATGCACCCATCAACGCCGGCGGATTGATGGCACGGCCCGCCTGACATAAAACACCGGAAAGATGGAGCCACAGATGAGCCTTGCCGCCTTGCTTGCCTATGCCGGAGCGTTGTTCATCGCCGCGGCCATTCCCGGCCCCGGCATAACCGCCATCGTCGCCCGTGCGCTCGGCTCGAATTTCCGCGAGACCTTCTTCATGGGTCTCGGCCTGGTGCTTGGCGATATGGCTTATCTCACCGCCGTCATTCTCGGCCTCGCCTTCGTCGCCCAGACCTTCACCGAGGTGTTCATCGCCATCAAGATCGCCGGCGCCCTCTATCTCGGCTACATCGCCTGGAAACTCTGGACGGCAGGGCTGCTGCCGCAGGACATTGCGGCGAAGAAATCCAGCAATATCGGCCTGTCCTTCCTCTCAGGCCTGCTGGTGACGCTCGGCAACCCGAAGACAATGCTCTTTTATGTCGCGCTGGCGCCGACGCTGATCGACATCGGCAATATCAGCCTGCGCGACTATGCGCTGCTGCTTGCTGTCACCTTCGTGGTGCTGATCACCGTGCTCGTGCCCTATATGCTGCTTGCGGCGCGCGCCCGCACCATGTTGAAACAGCCGCGCGCCCTGCAGACGCTGAACCGGGTTGCAGCCGGCATCCTTGCGGGCACGGCGGCCTTCATCGCCACGCGGGCAGCCTGAAATAAACATCCGCCAGGAAACGGTTTTCAAAGCTTATTTTCTCTCCGGCACCCGGCCCGGCGCGAACGCGCTCTGGTCTCATTCCGTCTTTGACCCTATTCTCCTCCTCGATTTGAGGGACCGAAGTCCAAAGGGAGAGAACCATGTCGCATAAACCCGGCCGCGGCCGCATCTATTCCTCGATCACCGAGACCATCGGCGACACGCCGCTGGTGCGCTTCGACAAGCTGGCGCGGGAAAAGGGCGTGGTGGCAAACCTGATCGGCAAGCTCGAATTCTTCAATCCGATCGCTTCCGTCAAGGACCGCATCGGCGTAGCGATGATCGAAAGCCTGGAGTCGCAGGGCAAGATCACATCAGGCAAGACGGTGCTGATCGAGCCGACCTCTGGCAACACAGGCATCGCGCTCGCCTTTGCCGCCGCCGCCAAGGGATATCGGCTGATCCTCACCATGCCGGAAACCATGTCGGTCGAACGCCGCAAGATGCTGGCGCTGCTCGGCGCCGAGCTGGTGCTGACGGAAGGATCGAAAGGCATGAAGGGCGCCATCGCCAAGGCCGAGGAGCTCGCCGCCTCCCTTCCCGACGCCATCATTCCGCAGCAGTTCGAAAATCCGGCCAATCCGGAGATCCACCGGAAGACGACGGCCGAGGAAATCTGGAACGATACCGAGGGCAAGGTCGACATCGTCATCTCGGGCATCGGCACCGGCGGCACGATCACCGGCGTCGGCCAGGTGCTGAAGAGCCACAAGCCCGAGATCCAGATCATCGCCGTCGAGCCTGCCGATTCGCCGGTGCTCTCAGGCGGCAATCCCGGCCCGCACAAAATCCAGGGCATCGGCGCCGGCTTCGCGCCGAAAATCCTCGATACCGGCATCTATGACGAAGTCGTCACCGTGACCAATGACGAGGCCTTCGAACAGGCCCGCCTTGTCGCCCGGCTCGAAGGCGTGCCGGTCGGCATCTCCTCGGGCGCGGCGCTGACCGCGGCGATCAAGGTTGGAAGCCGGCCAGAAAATGCGGGCAAGAACATCGTCATCATCATTCCGTCTTTTGCGGAGCGGTATCTGTCGACGGCGTTGTTTGAGGGATTGGGGAGCTGAGGTTTGGTGTGGCGGCCTTTTCTCCCGCAGTTTGTCATGCAAAATATCGGGGCGCTTCGAGCGTCCCTTCTTTTGTGCCGTCACCTGCATCCCAATCGAAGCGGGACGAAAGTTCTGTGGTAGTCAGTAGTAACGATGGTCGATGTCCCACCTGTGCTAGTTGAATGCAAATGGCCCCGCCAGGGCCATTCGCACCGCCTGCTGCCGGGCAGCGCGCCCGCTATAGTTCGCCGACGGCCATATAATTTCATAATTCCGCAGCGCTCAATGAGGATTTCGCTGAGGGGCAGCCAAGCGCAAACGCGATCGACAAATCGGTGGGCAGCCTGACGACAATCTCTCAAAATATCGGCGCGCATCCGCCCTTCTTCTCACGCAGCCGCCGTCAACCTCTCGCCGGCGATCCGGTAGGAGATCGCTTCGGCAAGATGCAGACGGCCGACCGTCGGTTTGTCGTCGAGGTCGGCTAGTGTGCGGGCAACCTTGAGGACTCGGTGGTAGCCGCGGGCGGAGAATTTCATTTTTTCGGCGGCGTCGCGCAGGAGCTGCAGGCCGCTCGCATCGGGTTCGGCGAGTTTTTCGATCATTGCTGTGGAGCAGCGGGCATTGGTGCTGATATCCCCAGCGCCGGCGCGCTGGAAGCGCTCCCGCTGGAGCTCGCGGGCGCGGGCGACGCGGCGGGCGACGTCGGCGCTGGCCTCGGCCGCCATCGGCCGGATGAGGTCGGCGGCGGAGACGGCGGGCACGTCGATGCGGATATCGATGCGGTCCATCAGCGGGCCGGAGATGCGGGCCTGGTAATCGCTCATGCAGCGCGGGCCGCGGGCGCAGGTGTGACCGGGCTCGCCGGCCATGCCGCAGCGGCAGGGGTTCATCGCCGCGATCAGCTGGAATTTCGCCGGATAGGAGACGCGGTGATTGGCGCGCGCGATGACGCATTCGCCGCCTTCGAGTGGCTGGCGCAGCGCGTCCAGCGCCTGCGGCGTGAATTCGGGAAATTCGTCGAGGAAGAGCACGCCGTGATGGGCGAGCGAGGCTTCGCCCGGGCGGGCGCGCAACCCGCCGCCGACGAGGGCGGCCATGGTGGCGGAATGATGCGGCGTGCGGAAGGGCCGGCGATCGGACAGCTTGCCGCCGGTCAGTTGGCCGGCGATCGAATGAACCATCGAGACTTCAAGCAGTTCGGCGGGCGAAAGCGGCGGCAGGATCGACGGAAGGCGCGACGCCAGCATCGACTTGCCGGAGCCGGGAGGTCCGACCATCAGGAGATTGTGGCCGCCGGCGGCCGCCACTTCGAGCGCGCGCTTGGCGCTTTCCTGGCCCTTGATCTCGGCAAGGTCAGGCAGATTGGCGGCATTGGCGCGGATCGACGCCTCCGGCCGCGACAGCACCTGGGTGCCGCGGAAATGATTGGCAAGAGCGATCAGGCTGCGCGGGGCGAGGATATTGACCTCGGCGCCGGCCCAGGCCGCCTCGGCGCCGCTTTCGGCCGGGCAGATCAGCCCCTTGCCGAGCGCATTGGCGCCGATGGCGGCCGGCAGCGCGCCTGCAATGGCGGCGATCGTGCCATCGAGATTGAGTTCGCCGACGACGACATAATCCGACAGCGCATCGGCGGGAATGGCACCAAGCGCCGCCATTAGCGCCAGTGCGATTGGCAGATCGAAGTGTGAGCCCTCTTTCGGCAGATCGGCGGGCGCCAGGTTGACGGTCACCCGCTTGCCCGGCAGCGCCAGGCCGGAGGCATGAAGGGCGGCCTGCACGCGCTCGCGGCTTTCGGCCACCGCCTTGTCGGGCAGACCGACGATCTGCATGCCGACCTTACCGGGCGCGACCATCACCTGGACCTCGACCGGCACGCCTTCGATGCCCTGGAATGCTACCGTACTGACACGCGCGACCATATGCCCACCCTTGTCCCGCAAACTCTTAGAGACCGCCCCTGTGGCCGTTGAAAGCCAGCGGTTGCAATCTGGCACGGAAGCAGGACTAAAACAAGAACAATAAAAGAACGCAGGCAGATAATCAGTGGTGGGCGCGGTTGTACCCGATCGCAGCCTCAGCCGCGCTTGCGCTCGATCGCGTCCCAGAGCAGGGCCGCGATATCGGCGCCGCCGAACTTCCTGACCTCGCGGATGCCGGTGGGCGACGTGACGTTGATCTCGGTCATGTAATCGCCGATCACGTCGATTCCGACGAGCAGAAAGCCGCGTTCCCTCAGCGCCGGGCCGATGCGGGCGCAGATTTCCTTTTCGCGCGCCGTCAGTTCGGTCGCCTCGGCGCGGCCGCCGACATGCATGTTGGAGCGGCTGTCATGCTCGGCCGGAACGCGGTTGATGGCGCCGGCGAACTCGCCGTCGACCAGGATGATGCGCTTGTCGCCCTTGCGCACGTCGGGCAGATATTGCTGGGCGATGAAGGGCTCGCGGAAGAGCTGGCCGAACATTTCCAGCAGCGAGGAGAGATTGCGGTCGTCGCGGGTGGAATGGAAGACGCCGGCACCGCCATTGCCGTAGAGCGGCTTCAGGATGATGTCGCCCATCTCGTCGCGGAAGCGGCGGATTTCGGCCGGATCCTTGGTGATCAGCGTCTTCGGCATCAGGTCGGCGAATTCCGTTACGAAGATCTTCTCCGGCGAATTGCGCACCCAGGCCGGATCGTTGACGACGAGCGTCTTCGGGTGAATGCGCTCGAGCAGATGCGTCGAGGTGATATAGGCCATGTCGAAGGGTGGATCCTGGCGCAGCAGCACCACGTCCATGGTCGAGAGATCGACGCGCTCGGGCGCGCCAAGCTCGAAGTGATCACCCTTGACGTCGCGCAGCACCATCGGCTCGACGCTGGCAAAGAGCTTGCCGTCGCGGAAGCTCAGGCGCTCGGGCGTGTAATGGAAGAGCCTGTAGCCGCGCGCCTGCGCCTCCAGGCTCATGGCGAAGGTGGAATCGCCTGCGATATTGATGCCGGCGACATGATCCATCTGGACCGCTACATTGGTGATCTTGGCCATTTCCGTCCCTCGCTGAATGCCGGACAGATGTAGGTCGGCCCGGCATCAAACGCAACGGTCATCGAAGGCTTGCGGCTGTCGCAACTTTCAGGCGGCGATGCCCTGGCTGCCGCCGTTGCGCAGCATGTTGCGGAGACGGTAGGCGATTGCCAACGGCTTCGGGAAAGGCTTGCGCAGGAAGGCGACCTTGCGGACGTAATTGTCGACCCGCCAGCTGGCCCAGGTTCCACCTGCGAAAAAGGCGACGTCGCCTGCGCACAGCGTCCGTTCCGTACCGTCCTCGGCGGTGATATGGACCTCGCCTTCGAGGATCATCACTGTCTCGTCCCAGCCGAAATACCAGCGGAATTCGCCCGCGGTGCAGTCCCAGATCGCCGTCAGCGACGCCTCGTCATGGCCGCGCGAATGTTCGGCGGTGCGGGCTTCAGGATTGCCGCTGATGATCCAGTCGGGATTGATCGGCGTCGATTTCAGCGGCAGGTGGTCGCTCGCATGCGCGACGAAGGATTTCCCGGCCGGCTTCAGCGCGACATAAGGCACCGAGCGCGCGGCCATGGCGACCGCGCTTGCAAACATCATCTTCCAGGCCACGCAACAACCCCCAATTCTTAATCCCTACCGCGATGGTGGGTAGCAGAGAGAGGTAAGGAGCTCGTTCAACCCGGGACTAAAATTTTAACAATCCGGAAACTCGATTGGTGCGAAAGCGCTCAGAAGGCATCGGGAAAGTGCCGCGGCAACCGGCCGGGCATGACCGCGATGATATCGTAGCGTTGGGAAAGGCGGGCCTGATCCGCCTGACGGGCGAGCCAGAGATCGCTTGCCGCCCGGATCCGCTTCTGAGCGGCGACGGAGACGGCGTCGATCGCCGCAGCCTCGCCGTACCGGGCCTTCACTTCCACAAAGACTGCGAGATCGCCCTTACGGGCGACGATATCGATCTCGCCGAGCCTGGTGCGGTGGCGCAGCGCCAGGATGCGGTATCCCTTCAGCATCAGGAAGGCGGCGGCGACATATTCCGACATGCGGCCGCGGCGCAGCGCTTTCCGTTTGATGGCGGTAAGGTCTTTATCGCCCATTGCCGCTTTTCATCTCCAGCAGGCGCTGGTAGAGCGCTTTGCGCGGCAGGCCGGTGAGACGGGCGGCCTCGGTCGCAGCCTTTGCCGTCGGCATCGACATCGACAGATCGGCAAGCACGGCGTCGACATCGGCCTCGGACGTTTCGGTCGGCTGCGGCGGACCGACGACGAGGACGATCTCGCCCCTGACGTTTTCCACTTGCTGGTAATGGACGGCGAGTTCGGCCAGCGTGCCGCGGCGGAATTCTTCATAGGTCTTGGTCAATTCACGGCAGACGCAAGCCGGCCGGGCCGGGCCGAGCACATCGGCGGCAGCAAGAAGCGTCGCACCGATGCGATGGGGCGATTCAAAAAAGATCAGCGTCGCCGGGGCTGCGGCAAATTCGCCGAGACGATCGCGGCGCGCCTTGTCCTTGGCCGGCAGAAAGCCGGCGAAGAGGAAGGCGTCGTTCGGCAGGCCGGAACCAACAAGGGCGGCGAGCGGCGCCGAGGCGCCTGGAATGGGAATGACACGGTAACCGGCGGCAATTGCCTGCCGGGCCAGCCGATAGCCGGGATCGGAGACGAGCGGCGTGCCGGCATCGGACACCAGCGCCACCGAGCGGCCGGCTTCGAGCGCCTGGATGAGCCGCGGGCCGGCTTCGTCGGCATTGTGCTCATGATAGGCGAATGGGCGATTCTGGATGCCGTAGCGGTCGAGCAGAACGCGAGTGACACGCGTATCCTCGCATGCAAGCACGTCGGCACCGGCCAGCGTTTCCAATGCGCGCAGCGTGATATCGCCGAGATTGCCGATGGGAGTGGCGACCAGATAGAGCGCCGGCTCCAACGGCCGCGCCGGCACCGCCATGTTGTGCAGGCGGAAGCTTCGCCTCGTGGCGTCCTCGCCGGTGGTTTGCTCGTTCATGCCCTTTGCCTTCGTCCCGCCGGCGCCTTGCCGGTTCATCGGCCTTTATGGGCGAGCGCTGCGGCTTCGGCAAGGGTTGGGATTTCTGTGAGGATTGCTCCGGAAAACCTGAAATGCGAGGGCTTGGCCATCCATGCCTCTTGCCATCCAATGCTGAAGTCTGCCATTTTGCCCGTCCACTCCCCCGACCTAAATCGGGAAAGCATTCTTCGGGCCTTCGATGCGCCCGGGCAGTCACGGTCGAAAGCGGTAGCATCCCATGCGTATTACTATTGAGCGGTCAAACCTTCTGAAATCGCTGAACCACGTCCACCGTGTGGTCGAACGTCGCAACACGATCCCGATCCTGTCCAACGTACTGCTCAAGGCCGATGGCCAGAACCTCGACATGAAGGCGACCGACCTCGACCTCGAAATCACCGAGGCGACGCCGGCAAGCGTCGAACAAGCAGGCGCCACCACCGTTCCCGCTCATCTTCTCTACGATATCGTGCGCAAGCTTTCCGATGGCGCCGAAGTGCTGCTGGCGACCAGCACCGACGGCGGATCGATGACCGTCCAGTCCGGCCGTTCGAAATTCTCGCTGCAGTGCCTGCCGGAATCCGATTTCCCGGATCTGACCGCCGGCACCTTCACGCATTCCTTCAAGCTGAAGGCGACCGATCTGAAGATGCTGATCGACCGCACGCAGTTCGCGATCTCGACGGAAGAGACGCGTTATTATCTGAACGGCATCTTCTTCCACACGATCGAGAGCAATGGTGAGCTGAAGCTCAGGGCGGTCGCGACCGACGGCCACCGGCTGGCCCGCGCCGATGTCGACGCGCCGTCGGGCTCCGAGGGCATGCCCGGCATCATCATTCCGCGCAAGACGGTCGGGGAACTGCAGAAGCTGGTCGACAATCCGGAAGCGATCGTCACCGTCGAAGTTTCCGACGCCAAGATCCGCATGACGATCGGCTCGATCGTTCTGACCTCGAAACTGATCGACGGTACCTTCCCGGATTACCAGCGCGTCATCCCCACCGGCAACGACAAGGAAATGCGCGTCGATTGCACGACCTTCGCCCAGGCCGTCGACCGCGTCTCGACGATCTCCTCCGAGCGCGGCCGGGCCGTGAAGCTGGCGCTGTCCGAAGGGCAGCTGATGCTGACCGTCAACAATCCGGATTCCGGCAGCGCTACGGAAGAAGTCGCCGTCGGCTACGACACGGATGCGATGGAAATCGGCTTCAACGCCAAATATCTGCTCGACATCACCGCGCAGCTTTCCGGCGAGGAAGCGATCTTCCTGCTGGCCGATGCCGGCTCGCCGACGCTGATCCGAGACACCGCCGGTGACGACGCGCTCTACGTCCTGATGCCGATGCGCGTCTGACGGAACGAAGGCGGCCGCTTTCGGTTTTCCTCCTGTCAAACAGGAGGTTCCATGATGAAAAAGACGGGAGCGGTGCGCATCGGCATTTCCGGCTGGACCTATGCGCCCTGGCGCGGGCAATTCTATCCGGAGGGACTGCCGCAGAAGCAGGAGCTTTCCTACGCCGCCCGTCACTTCCGTTCGATCGAGATCAACGGCACCTTCTACGGATTGCAGAAGCCCGAAAGCTTCGGCCGCTGGCGGGACGAAACGCCTGATGATTTCGTCTTTGCGGTCAAGGGACCGCGCTTCCTCACCCATGTGCGGCGACTGAGGGAGATCGAGGCGCCGCTTGCGAATTTCTTCGCCTCGGGCCTGCTCAGGCTCGGCCCCAAGCTCGGGCCGATCCTCTGGCAATTTCCGGCCAACATGGCCTTCGATGCTGATCGTTTCGAAAATTTCCTGGGTTTGCTGCCGCATGATCATGATGCGGCGATCACGCTTGCCAAGCGGCACGACGAGCGTCTCAAACAGCCCTGGCTCAAAAGCGACGGACACCAGCCGATCCGCCATGCGTTCGAAATCCGTAACGACAGCTTCCGCTCAACCGAGTTCATCGAGATGCTCCGGCGATACAAGGCGGCGCTGGTTTGCGCCGACACGGTGAAATGGCCGCTGCTGATGGATATCACCGCCGACTTCCTCTATTGCCGCCTGCACGGCTCCGAACAACTCTATGTCAGCGGCTACGAAGACGAGGCGCTCGATCTATGGGCCGAGCGCATCCGCGCCTGGGCACAGGGCAGAGAACCAGAGAATGCGACGCGAATAGTTGCGCCGCTGCCGGCGCGCGCCAAGGGCCGCGACGTCTATCTTTATTTCGACAACACCGATAAGAAACTTCGCGCCCCTGTCGACGCTGGCCATTTGAGCGAAAGACTTGCCGACCTCATGCCTCATTCCCACCGCAAGGCCGCATGAGCTGTTGATGCCGATGTCCTCGTTGCGAAAATCCTTGTCCCGGGAGCGACAAGCAGCATATTAAGACAGTCGATCAACGTGCGGATGGGTGGAGAATGCGCTTACGGGTCAAGGTGAAGGAACACCTCGGGAAGAGATTTGATGAGGAAATCCGTTTCTTCCGGGGCATGATGCAGGGGCCGAAGACGGTGGGCTCGATCGTGCCGACCTCTTCGATTACCGCCAAGCGCATGGCCAGCGTCATCGACATGCATTCTGGCCTGCCGGTGCTGGAACTCGGCCCGGGCACGGGGGCTATCACAAAGGCCATCCTCGGCCGGGGCGTGAAACCGGAAAATCTGGTCGCAATCGAATATTCGACGGATTTCCACCAGCATCTGCTGCGGACCTATCCCGGCGTGCATTTCATCAATGGCGATGCCTTTGATCTCAAGACCACGCTTGGCGCGCTTGGCGAGCAGACGTTCGATTGCGTCATCTCCTGCATTCCGCTGCTGAATTTTCCGATGGCGATGCGCGTCTCGCTGCTCGAAAGCCTGCTCGACCGCCTGCCGGCCGGCCGGCCTGTGGTGCAAATCTCCTATGGCGCGATTTCGCCGATCGCCGCCAATCCCGATCGTTATCACATTCAGCACTTCGACTTCGTCATGCGCAACATCCCTCCGGCGCAGCTCTGGATCTACCGCCGCGGCTGAGATGTTCGGACTTTATATCACCCACCCGCAAGTCAAGATCGATGCGAATGTTCCCGTGCCGAAATGGGGCCTTTCCGATGTCGGGGCTGCGCGCGCCCGCAAAGCTGCCGAGAGCGGCTGGGCCAAACGGCTGACCCGGATCGTCTCCAGCCATGAGACGAAGGCGATCGAGACGGCCGAAATTCTGGCGAAGGCATCCGGCATCAGGATAGAGATCGTGCATGGCATGCACGAGAACGACCGGTCGGCCACCGGCTTCCTGCCGCCGCCGCAATTCGAAGAGGCGGCCAACTGGTTTTTTGCCCATTCGGAAAAAAGCTTCCAAGGCTGGGAGCGCGCCGTCGACGCGCAGGCCCGCATCGTGGCGGCGGTCAAGGCCGTTCTCGCCACGCATGATCCGGCCGCACCGATCGCCTTCGTCGGTCATGGCGGCGTCGGCACGCTGCTCAAATGCCATCTGGCGGGGCGGCCGATTGCCCGCGACCGCGACCAGCCGGGGGGCGGCGGCAATCTCTATGCTTTCGGCCTTGCGGATCTCGGCCTAACATGCGACTGGACGCCCATCGAAGACTGGCGGGGGTGACTTCACATGGACGCACGCGAGCGGTTGATCGTCGGCCTGGATGTTCCAACGATCGGCGAGGCGGAAAGACTGGTTTCCACGCTCGGCGACGACATTCTCTTCTATAAGATCGGCTATCAGCTGGTCTTTGCCGGCGGCCTCGAATTCGCCCGCGACCTTGCGGCGAGCGGCAAGAAGATCTTTCTCGACATGAAGCTGCTCGACATCGACAACACGGTCGCGTCAGGCGTGGAGAATATCGCCAAGATGGGCATGTCGATGCTGACGCTGCATGCCTATCCGAAGGCGATGCGGGCGGCGGTGGAGGCCGCGGCCGGCTCCGGCCTCTGCCTGCTCGGCGTCACCGTGCTGACCTCGATGGATGCCGAGGACCTTGCCGAGGCCGGTTATAGCCAGGACCCGCACAGCCTGGTGCTCAGCCGCGCCGGACAGGCGCGCGCCGCCGGCATGGGCGGCATCGTCTGCTCGGCGGCGGAGGCGGCCGAGGTGCGGGAGGTCGTCGGTCCCGACATGGCGATCGTCACGCCCGGTATCCGCCCGACGGGCAGCGACAAGGGCGACCAGAAGCGGGTGATGACGCCTTTCGACGCGCTGAAGGCGGGAGCGACGCATCTCGTCGTCGCGCGGCCGATCGTCAAGGCGCCCGATCCGAGGGAGGCCGCCCGCGCGGTTCTCAACGAGATGGTGAGCGCGCTCTGGCCGGCAAACCGCTGACAAGCATTCAACGGCACAAGGGAGAAGACCATGGCCAAGGGATATTGGATCGCCCGCGTCGACGTTCGTAACGCCGAGCGCTACAAGGATTACGTGGCGGCGGCCAAGCCTGCCTTCGAAAAATACGGCGCGAATTTTCTGGCGCGCGGCGGCGCGATCACCGAGCTCGAGGGCAAGGCGCGCGCCCGCAACGTCGTGATCGAATTCCCCTCGATGCAGCATGCCGTCGACTGCTACAACTCGCCGGAATACCAGATCGCCGCGAAAATCCGCCAGGAAGTGGCAGACGCGGAAATGGTCGTCGTCGAAGGCGTCTGAACCACTTCGCATCCGCAAAACTGACGGCGCGATAGGCCTTCCCGTCGCGCCGGGATTCGGCTAAGACGGGAGCCGATACAGCATCCCCCAAAGCCTTTCGAGGAGCCTGCCATGACCCTTGCCAACCTGCCGCCGCTCGTCACCGTGTTCGGAGGGTCCGGCTTCGTGGGCAGGCACGTGGTTCGCGCGCTTGCCAAGCGCGGCTACCGCATTCGCGTCGCCGTGCGCCGCCCCGATCTCGCCGGCTTCCTGCAGCCGCTCGGTAATGTCGGTCAGATCTCCTTCGTGCAGGCGAACCTGCGCTATCGCAACTCGATCGACCGCGCCGTCGAAGGTGCGAGCCATGTCGTTAACTGTGTCGGCATTCTGCACGAGACCGGCCGCAACACCTTCGACGCCGTACAGGAATTCGGCGCCCGCGCGGTTGCCGAGGCGGCACGCAATGTCGGTGCCGGCCTTACCCATATTTCGGCGATCGGCGCCAACGCCAATTCCGATTCGGATTATGGCCGCACCAAAGGCCGCGCGGAAGCGGCTATTCTCTCCATCAAGCCCGATGCGGTGATCTTCCGTCCGTCGATCGTCTTCGGGCCGGAAGACAGCTTCTTCAACAAGTTTGCCGACATGGCCCGCATGTCGCCTGTCCTGCCGCTGGTCGGCGGCGGTAGGACGAAATTCCAGCCTGTTTATGTCGAGGACGTTGCCGAGGCGGTCGCCCGCGCCGTCGACGGCAAGGTTGCCGGCGGCAAGATCTATGAACTCGGCGGACCCGAGGTGCTGAGCTTCCGCGAATGTCTCGAGACGATGCTGAAGGTGACGTGCCGCAAGAACCCGCTGGTGTCCCTGCCCTTCGGTCTGGCTTCGCTGATCGGCAGCATCGCCTCGCTGATCCCCTTCGTGACACCGCCGATCACGCCGGACCAGGTGCGCCTGCTCAAGCGCGACAACGTCGTATCCCCAGAAGCCGAGGCGGAAGGCCGCACATTGAAGGGCCTCGGCATTACGCCGACCATGCCGGCATCGGTGCTCGGCTCCTACCTCGTGCAGTACCGTCCGCACGGCCAGTATACCGGCTCCGGCAAGGCCGCCTGACCATCTTTCCCGAGGAACGATAGCGCCGTCCGCCGATCCCGCGGGCGGCGTTTTGCATTGCCGCAGCACGGCGTCCTTTGCGCGTCCTGAACGGCGTGCGACGCCGCCATGCCGACGCAAGCTCGGCCTGTTTTCCTGCCGGCCATATCGAGCAGCGTTGCATAAAAGGCGCAGCGAAAATTTTGTGGAATTAACGCCAAATTTAGCAGGAACGTTTATTGCTATTTGTCATTCCACTGACTACCAAACCCCGCGTCTTCCAACGGACTCAATGTCTGCGAAGGCGTGCGGCAATCACTGTGAAAGGCATTTCTCAATGGGCAAGTCAATCGCGCTCCTTTTTGCGTGTGCGGCGCTGATTATCATGGCAGGCTCCTTCGTTGCGCCCGGTTCGGTCGCGGCGGTCAAGGGCGACTGCTCGCCGGCCTACGGCGTCGATCCTTGCTCGACGGCTTCGATCAGCCACTGACGAAAAGGCCGGCACCTTGCGCCGGCATCCACAAGACAAGCAGCCGGGAACGCCGAACAAGGCGTTCCGCAACGAAGGCTCGGTATTGCTTGCTTCAAAAGCGGCGACGAGCCTCTTTCCTCTCAAAATAGATTTGAAAACTCGACGCTTGGCGGCAAGCGGGTACTCGTGCGCCAACTTCCGACAGGGCAATGCATTCGCGCCGGGAGTGCGCGAATGCACTTGCAAGTGCCTCAGGCGATCAAGCCGGTCGTGGCCATGCCGAGCAGCAAGACACCGAGAATGATGCGGTAGATGGCAAACAGCGTGAAGCGGTTGCTCCTGATATAGGCGAGCAGCCATTTGACGGCGATGAAAGCGACGATCGTGGAGACCACGAAAGCGATGGCGAGCGCCGTCCAGTCTTCACCTGCCGCGCCGCCATCCTTGAAGGTCTTCAGCAGTTCATAGCCGCTTGCGGCATACATTGTGGGAATGCCGACGAGAAAGGCGAATTCGGTCGCCGCGGCGCGATTGCCGGTGCCGGCCAGCAGGGCGACGAAAATCGTGGCGCCGGAGCGTGACGTTCCCGGAAAGACGCCGGCAACGATCTGGGCGATGCCGACCAGGATGGCGACAAGCCAGGTGATCTGCTTATGCGACGGCCGGCGCGCGGCGGCCCATTCGGCAAAGATCATCCAGATGCCGCCGATGATCAGCGCCCAGGCGATCGGCGTCGCGCTCTCGGGAAGTTCAAAGCCGAGCTTCTTGACGACGAGGCCGAGGATTGCGGTGATGAGAAATGCGACGATCAGCTTGGCGGCATAGTCCCGATTCTCAGGCTCGCGCCAGCCGAGCACCAGATCCAGCAGGCGGCGCCAGTAGATGATGGTGACGGCAAGAATGGCGCCCGCCTGAATGACGATATTGAACATGTCCGACCGGTGGCCGAGCCATTGCTCTGCAATGATGAGATGGCCGGTGCTGGAGATCGGCAGAAACTCGGTGATCCCCTCGATGACACCGAGAATGGCGGCATTGATATAGTCCATAAATTATCTCCGGTTTAAAGATCGTTCGGATCGAGCATTTCCTGCTGGAAATGCTCAGAGCTGCGTCTGAGCCGATCAGGCAGCCGTTATCCTCGTACGCAAGACGTGTGTTTTGTCCCTTGTCAGATGGCGTGAAAGCCGATTCGCTTGTATTGGCCGGGCCAAGCTCCTATAGCTTCAACCAATGAGTCATGACTAAGGCGCTATAAACGAGCTGCCACACAGTCCTGTAACAGCAATCATAAAGCCCGAGTATCGATGCCCACGCTTTATCATCATCCCATGTCCTCCGCATCTCGCTTCGTCCGGCTGATCCTGGCGGAATACGGCTATCAGGCGGATCTGATCGAAGAGCAGACATGGGAGAAGCGCCGCGATTTCCTGGCGCTCAATCCGGCCGGCACACTGCCGGTCTATGTCGACGACAGCATGCGTGCGCTCTGTGGCGCGAGCGTCATTTCGGAATATCTGGACGAGACGCACGGGGTGTTGAAGCGCGACCGGCGGCTGCTCGCCGAGGACCCTTTCCAGCGGGCGGAAATCCGCCGGCTGACCGAATGGTTCATGCAGAAGATGGAAAACGACGTGACGAAGCCGCTCGCCCGTGAGCGTGTCTACAAGTTGCAGATGACCGCCGATCAGGGTGGCGGAGCGCCGGATTCCAAAATTTTACGCACGGCCCGCGCGAATATCCGCCAGCATATGCGTTATCTCACCTGGCTTGCCGGCTCGCGCCAATGGCTGGCGGGAGAGCGAATGAGCTATGCGGATCTCGCCGCCGCCGCCTCGGTCTCGATCCTCGATTATCTCGGCGAGATCGAGTGGGCCGAAGCCCCCGTCGTCAAGGAGTGGTATCAGCGGCTGAAATCGCGCCCCTCTTTCCGGCCGATGCTGACCGAGCGCGTGCGCGGCCTGACCCCCGTTTCACACTATGCCGATCTGGATTTCTGACGAGGGCTCTTCATGCCCGAAGCTTATAGAGACGACAAAGAGCGGCGGCGCCGCGACAATTTGACCGACTTCGTCAGGGCGGAATCTGCGGCCAAGGGCTTCGATCTCTGCCGCATCACGCGCCCTGACGCGATCCCGGAAGCGAAACAGCGTCTCGGTGAGTTCATCGATGCCGGGCGGCACGGGACGATGGAGTGGATGGCGGAGACGCGCGAGCGGCGCGGCGATCCCCTGACCCTCTGGAGCGAGGTGCGATCCGTCGTCGTTTTCGGCCTCAACTACGCCCCGGAAGAAGATCCGCGCGGCATCCTCGACAAGCCCGACAAAGCGGCGATCTCCGTCTATGCCCGCAACCGCGATTATCACGACCTCATCAAGGGCCGGCTGAAAGAGATCGCCACGCGCTTTGCGGCGCGGGCCGGCGCCGATGTGAAGGTGTTCGTCGATACCGCGCCGGTCATGGAAAAGCCGTTGGCGGCGGCGGCCGGTCTCGGCTGGCAGGGCAAACACACCAATCTCGTCAGCCGCACACATGGTTCGTGGCTGTTTCTCGGCACGATGTTCACCACCGCAGATCTTACCGTCGACGCGCCGGAAATCGATCATTGCGGCTCCTGCCGCGCCTGTCTCGACATCTGCCCGACCGCCGCCTTCCCGGCACCCTACCAGATTGATGCGCGGCGCTGCATCTCCTATCTCACCATCGAACACAAGGGGCCGATCGACCCCGACCTGCGGGTGCTGATCGGCAACCGCATTTACGGCTGCGACGACTGTCTCGCCGCCTGTCCCTGGAACAAGTTCGCAAGCTCCGCCTCGGAAATGAAGCTGCGGGCGCGGGAAGAGTTGAAGGAGCCGTCAATCGCTTTTCTGCTGACGCTCGACGACACCGCCTTTCGTGCCTTTTTCAGCGGCTCGCCGGTGAAGCGGATCGGCCGCGACCGTTTCGTCCGCAACGTGCTGATCGCTGCCGGCAATTCCAGCGAGAGGGCGCTCATCGCGCAATGCCGCCTGCTTGCCGACGATGCCTCGCCGGTGGTGCGGGGGATGGCGGTCTGGGCGCTTTCAAGGCTGATGGAGGCTGGCGAATTCTCGGCCTTTGCCGCACAAAGGGCTGATGAGAGCGACGCCGAGGTCTTGAACGAATGGCGCCGGGCAGGAGTGGGCTGATGCATGTGATGATCTTTGGCTGCGGTTATTCCGGCACGGCAATCGCCAAGGCCTTTACTGGCGACGGCGTGCGGGTGTCCGGAACGACCCGTTCGGCAGCGAAGATGGAAGCGCTCCGCCGCGCCGGCGTCGAGGCATTCCTGTTCGATGGCGAGACTATGGAAGAGGAACTCGTCCGGGCTTTGGCCGATGTCACCCATCTCGTGCAGTCGATCGCGCCTGGAAAGGCCGATCCGCTGCTGCGACTGCTCGATAAGGACGGCGCGAGCCTGCTGCCGAGGCTCGAATGGATCGGCTATCTCTCCACCGTCGGCGTCTATGGCGATCACAAAGGCGCATGGATCGACGAGGAAACACCTTGCGTTCCTGTTTCCGGACGCTCGAAGGAGCGGCTCGAGGCGGAAGAGGGCTGGCTGGCAATGGGCGCGCAACGCGGCGTGCCGGCGGCCGTGCTGCGGCTTTCCGGGATTTACGGGCCGGGCCGCAATGCCTTCTGCAATTTGGAAAAGGGCACGGCGCGACGGCTGATCAAGAAGGACCAGGTGTTCAATCGCATTCGCGTCGAGGATATCGGGGCGGCGGCGCGCTTCCTGTCGGAGCGCGGCCTCGGCGGCATCTATAATGTCACCGACGATCGGCCCGGGCCGCCGCAGGACGTGATCGTCGAGGCGGCACGGCTGATGGGTGTTGAACCGCCTCCGGAACAGGCTTTCGAGACCGCCGAACTGACCCCGATGGCACGTTCTTTCTACGGCGAGAACAAGCGGGTTTCCAACGCAAAGCTGAAGGCGGCCGGTTTCGAATTTTCGTTCCCCGATTACCCGATGTCGCTTGCACAGTTGTGGCGGGATGGCCGCTGGCGCGGGTAAACCCGGCCGCTTGAGGTGACCCGGATTATCACCCAAATTGAGTAGGAAATTCCTACTTTTCGCAGTTGGCAGAACAATTCTCGCCGCATATCATGGTTAACAGCCTTTGAATTTGCGCAAATGTGGCGGGAAATATGGCGAAGTCAGAAAAAATATTCCGTGATTTTTGTGAGAGCCGCGAAGTCTAAGGCCTCCTCGGAAAAATCATTTGAATTTTA
The DNA here is from genome assembly GCF_030518245.1 of Rhizobium sp. CBN3. Classification (NCBI taxonomy): domain Bacteria; kingdom Pseudomonadati; phylum Pseudomonadota; class Alphaproteobacteria; order Hyphomicrobiales; family Rhizobiaceae; genus Rhizobium; species Rhizobium sp. CBN3. Next base: position 63,195 of record NZ_JAULSE010000006.1, on the reverse strand, counting down.
GCTGATTTCATTGCGTTTTTTCCTCATCCTGCCATACGCGGCAAATTCTCATATTTTATCAATGGCCTGTGAAATATTACAGACTGTAATATTCCGTGATCGCATGCGGCACTTTTCTGCCATTTTTCGACGGATTTAAGCCCCGCCGCCTGCAAGGGCGTCGAGTTCAATAGTTGAGGGATACACCGTTTTGAAGAAAATCAGCCGTTCTATTATCGCTGCCGCAACTATTGCAGCCTGCTCTTCCATGCTTCCGGCGGAAGGTTTTGCTGCAAATGGCTGTGGCGGTGCTTCGTGGTACGCTCTTCACTCCAAAACTGCTTCCGGAGAACGTATGAACCCCGCCGTCTTGACTGCCGCGCATCGTTCGCTTGCATTCGGCACCAAGGTCAAGGTCACCAACCGCAACAATGGCCGCACCGTTGTCGTGCGCATCAATGATCGCGGCCCGTTCATCCGCGGCCGTGTCCTGGATCTGTCGCGCGCCGCCGCACAGAATATCGGCATGGTGAGCTCCGGCACGGCGAAGGTCTGCTACCAGGTGATCAGCTAAGCCCGGAGCTTGAAACCGGCTGCGCCGTCAGCGGCGCTTGCTCTTGTCGCCAATCGCGGTTACCACGCGATTGAAACCTGTAAACAATCCGCCCGGCCTCGGTGTGCGGATCGTTCGCACGGCACGGCAACAGGAGATATGTGAATGCGTCTGGGCGGCCGCCTCGAAGGGGCGATTTCTGTGCTCGCGGACATCGATGCCCGCAAGCGACCCGTCGCCGACGCACTCAAGGACTGGGGCCTCGCCCATCGCTTCGCCGGCTCCGGCGACCGCGCCGCGATCGGCAATATCGTCTACGACGCCTTGCGCATGCGGCTTTCCCATGCCTGGCTCATGGATGACGACAGTGCCTCGGCCATTGCCCATGCCGTCATGTTCCGCCAGTGGGGTTTTACACCTGACAGCCTCGCAGCCGAACTCGCCGACGACAAGTTTGCGCCGGCACGGCTTTCGCCTGACTCCATTTCGGCTTTCCGAAGCCGCTCGCTCGACGATGCGCCCCTGCATGTGCAGGGCGATATTCCGGAATGGGTTCAGCCCTCCTTCGAAGAGTCCTTCGGTGCCGGCTGGCTCGCCGAGGCGCAGGCGCTTGCCGCCCGCCCGACGCTCGACCTGCGCGCCAATATCCTGAAAGCCTCCCGCGACAAGGCCGTCAAGGCGCTCGAAAGGGCCGGCGCGCATGCGGCGAAGATCGCCCGCTACGGCATCCGGATTGCCGCAGGCGAAGGCGCCTCGCGTCTTCCCAACGTGACAGCCGAGCTTTCGTTCCAGAAAGGCTGGTTCGAAGTTCAGGACGAGGGATCGCAGATCGTCGCCGACCTGGTGCTCGCGCGCGACGGCGAACAGATCCTCGATTATTGCGCTGGCGGCGGCGGCAAGACGCTCGCCATGGCCGCCGCCATGCAGAACAAAGGCCAGGTTCACGCCTACGATGCCGACCGCAAACGGCTTGCGCCGATCATCGAGCGGCTGAAGCGGGCGGGCACGCGCAATGTCCAGGTGCATGACGATGCAAGAGGGCTTTCCGGCCTTGCCGGGCGCTGTGACAAGGTGCTGGTCGACGCGCCCTGTACCGGCACCGGCACATGGCGCCGCCGCCCCGATACGAAATGGCGGCTGACGGCGAAGAACCTCGACGAACGCACCGCCCAGCAGCAGGACGCGCTGGCGCAGGCGAGCGGCTTTGTCAAACCGGGCGGCGAACTGATCTATGTCACCTGCTCAGTGCTGCCTCAGGAAAATGAGGAGCAGGTGCGCCGATTTACGGCCGGGAATGCTGATTTTGAGATCGTCAGCGCCCTACCCGCCTGGGACGCGCTCTTCGGCAAGGACGCGCCGCGTCCGCATTCCTCCGATGGCCTGACGGTGACGCTGACGCCAGCCTCGACCGATACGGACGGCTTCTTCTTCTGCCGCATGCAGCGGAAAGCCTGACCCGGCGCGGTTGCCGCTGATTTTCCAGGCGAATGCACTTGAAAAAAGCAGTTCTGCTGCCCCGCGCCATTCTTAAAATCATTCCAAACTAGAGCGTTTGACACCAGTTTACTTTTGCGCGAAGAGACGGAGCCCGACGGAATATCCGTCACAGGAGAGGATTATGAAGCTCAACCGCAAATTCCGCGCAGCCGTGCTGGCGATTGCCCCCGCAGCCCTGCTCGCGCTTCCCGCGCAGGCCGAGACCGATGCTAGCGCCGTGGTGAAACATTATGCCGAGGTGGCGCATGCCAAATACGAGGACTCGCTGACGACGGCCAAGGCGCTCGACGCCGCCATCGACGCCTTCCTGAAAGCGCCGACCGATGAGACGCTGAAGGCCGCGAGGGATGCCTGGATCAAGGCGCGCGTTCCCTACCAGCAGACGGAAGTCTATCGTTTCGGCAATCCTGTTGTCGACGACTGGGAAGGCAAGGTCAATGCGTGGCCTCTCGATGAAGGCCTGATCGACTATGTCGACGCCTCCTACGGCAGTGAGAGCGACGAAAACTCGCTCTATGTGGCGAATGTCATCGCCAACAAGACGATCAAGATCGACGGCAAGGATGTCGACGCCTCGAAGCTGACGCCTGATTTCCTCTCCGGCACGCTCGCCGAAGCCGGCGGCATCGAAGCCAATGTCGCAACCGGTTACCATGCCATCGAATTCCTGCTCTGGGGCCAGGATATGAACGGCACCGGCCCCGGCGCCGGCAACCGCCCGGCAACGGATTACGACCTCAAGAACTGCACGCATGGCAATTGCGACCGCCGCGCCGAATATCTGAAATCCGCATCCACCCTGCTTGTTTCCGACCTGCAGGAAATGACCGACAACTGGAAGCCCGACGGGGCTGCGACGAAGAACGACGAAGCCGATCCGAAGGCCGGCCTCGTCGCCATCCTGACCGGTATGGGTTCGCTCTCCTACGGCGAACTTGCCGGCGAGCGCATGAAGCTCGGCCTGCTGCTGCACGATCCCGAGGAAGAGCATGACTGCTTCTCCGACAATACCTACAACTCGCACCTCAACGACGCGATCGGCATCGTCGCCGCCTATACCGGCAACTATACCCGCGTCGACGGCACCAAACTCAGCGGTCCGTCGCTGCACGACCTCGTGGCCGCCAAGGACAAGGCGCTCGATGCCGAGATGGAAGGCAAGCTCAACAAGACACTCAATGCGATGAACGCCATGGCCAAGCGCGGCGAGACGGTCGAGAAGTACGACCAGATGATCGCCGAGGGCAACAAGGAAGGCAATGCCGTCGTGCAGGCCGCCATCGACGGGCTGATTGACCAGACGAAGTCGATCCAGCGCGTTATTGCCGCACTCGATCTCGGCACGGTTCAGCTTGAAGGTTCCGACAGCTTGGATAATCCTAACGCCGTCTTCAAATAAGCAAAAGGCGGGCCGCTTCGAAAGCCGGAGCGGCCCGAACCCTGAAATGTCGCATGCCCCGGCCCGCCGATTGATCGCCAGCGCAGCGCTCTGCGCCATGCTTGCCGGATTTTCCGCGGCCATTGCCGCCGGTTTCGATCTGCCGACCAAACGAACGGACCTTTCTGAGGCCGATCTCAAACGCGTTGCCGACGTCACGCGGCCGACCAAGGATTTTTCCAAGGCTGAACAATACGAAGCGATGCAGGCCGGTGCCGCAACCTCGATCGATCCTGTCACCGAGGACAGCTTCTCGCATATTTCGGCCAACATCCCCTTCGAGGAAGAGCAGAATTTCAAGCTCGGCAATGCGCTGTTCCGCAAGCTCTGGGTTTCCGCCCCCTCCTCGACGCAGGCCTCCGATGGCCTCGGGCCGCTTTTCAACGCCCGCTCCTGCATGAGCTGCCATGTCAATGACGGCCGCGGCAAACCGCCGGAGGACGGCCCGAGCGCCACCTCGACGTTCCTGCGGCTTTCGCGTGCGGCCAGGACGCCGGAGGAGGAGAAGGCGATCGCGAATGCCGATATCGTCAATTTCCCCGATCCGGTCTATGGCCATCAATTGCAGGACCTTGCCGTCCCCGGCCTTGCCGCCGAAGGCAGGATGGCGATCAGCTATCGCGAGGAAAGGGTGACGCTTGGCGATGGCGAGGTCGTGTCGTTGCGCCGGCCGCATTATACGGCGACGAACCTCGCTTACGGGCCGCTCGACACGGCGACGACCATTTCGGCGCGCGTGGCGCCGGCGATGATCGGCCTTGGGCTGATCGAAGCCATTCCGGAAGCCGATATTCTAGCCCATGCCGATCCTGATGATGCAGACGGCGACGGCATTTCGGGCAAGGCGGCGATCGTGCGCGACCATCGCAGCGGCGAGATCGCGCTCGGCCGGTTCGGCTGGAAGGCGCAGAACGCCACGGTGCGCGATCAGAGCGCGGATGCCTTCACCAACGATATCGGCATCTCGACGCCCGATCAGCCGGATGCGCATGGCGACTGCACCAAGGCGGAAGAGAAATGCCTTGATATGCCGACCGGGGTGCAGAAACGGCTGGGTGCAGAAGAAGCACCAGGACCTATTCTCGACCTCGTGACCTTCTATTCGGAAAATCTCGCCGTTCCGGCGCGGCGCAAGGCGAGCTTCCCGGAGACGCTGCGGGGCAAGCGGATTTTTTACGAAACCGGCTGCATTTCCTGCCATGTGCCGAAATTCGTCACCCGCCGGGAGGCGGGCAACAAGGCGCAATCCTTCCAGCTGATCTGGCCCTATTCCGACTTCCTCCTGCACGATATGGGCGAGGGTCTGGCCGACGGACAGCAGGTCGGTCTTGCAAGTGGACGTGAATGGCGCACGCCACCGCTATGGGGTATAGGACTGACCCGGACTGTCAGCGGACACAGCTTTTTCCTGCATGACGGCCGTGCGCGGGATCTCACCGAAGCGATCCTCTGGCATGGCGGCGAAGCTGAAAAAGCCCGCAACGCATTCTCCTCCCTGTCCAAAGACGACAGGCAGGCCCTGATTACATTCCTGGAGTCACTTTGATGCGCCTTTGGCACCCCCTGCTCTGCTTCACTCTGATCGGCCTCGCCACATCGGCGGCCGCCCAGACCGCCGCTTCTCCGGCAGGGCTCAACGAGGATGCCGTTCCCGCCGTCATGCAGCGCGCCGTCGACGAGGTGATCCGCCCCGGCTATCGCAACATGCAGCAATCGGCCGCCCGGCTGACGACGGCGATGAAGGATCTTTGCGACGGCGGCACGCAGCAGACGCTCGACAAGGCGAAATCCGCCTTCGACGATACGATCCGCTACTGGTCGATCATCGAGATCGTCCAGACCGGACCGGTCATCCAGGACAATCTCTTCGAGCACATCCTGTTTTACCCCGACCGCAAGGGTGTCGGCCTGAAGCAGGTGCAAGCGCTGATCGCGAAGGCCGATCCGAAGGATGCGACGGTCGACGCGATCGCCGGCAAGAGTGTGGCGTTGCAGGGCCTGACGGCGCTCGAATATGTGCTCTACGGCAACGGCTCCGAGGACCTCGTCAAGCAGAAGGGCGGATTCCGCTGCCTTTACGGCGCAGCGGTCGCCGGCAATATCCAGCGTGAGGCCGGCGAAGTCGTCGCTGCCTGGGAAAAACCCGATGGGGTGCAGGCGAGCTGGAAACATCCGGGCCCGCAGAGCAATGATTTCATGGACAACAAGGAAGCCGTGACCGCGCTGCTCGGCATCCTCGTCCACGGTGCGGAGAATGTCCGCGACCAGCGGCTGGAGCAGTTCTATAAGGGCAAGGACACGGCGCCGCGCCCGCGCATGGCCATCTACTGGCGTTCGAAGAACACCTGGAAATCCATGGCCGCCAATTTGGAAGGCCTGCGCACGCTCTGGCAGAAGGCCGGCATGGCCGAGCTTCTGCCAGCGGACAAAAGGTCGGTCGCCGCCTCGATCGACGCGGATTTCAAATCGCTGCTCGACAGCGTGCCGAAGCTCAATCCCGACATCGACGTCGCCGCGAGCGATGCCGAGAAGGCCAAGCTCGACGCGCTGCTTGCCGACAGCCGACAGCTGATCACCAGAATCAGCGACGAATATGGCTCGGCCATCGGCCTTTCGGCCGGCTTTTCCTTTTCGGACGGAGACTGAAGCGATGATGCGAAGCACCACGATCGATCGACGCAGCTTCGTCAAGGCGGCAGGGATCGGCTTCCTTGCAGCTTTGACACCGAGGTCGCTGATGGCCCTGGAGCGCTCGGACGCCGTCTATGCCTCGGGCATTCGCACCGCCGACGGCTCCTTTGCCATCGCGACGGTGACGGAGCGCGGCGAGATCATCGATGAGGTGACGCTTCCCGCCCGAGCGCACGGCATGGCCTTCAGCGCCGCCACCGGCAAGACCGTCGCCTTTGCGCGCCGGCCCGGCACCTATGCGATGATCTTCGATCCGCGGAACAAGGGCGAGCCGGTCGTCGTCAGCTCCCGAGAAGACCGGCATTTCTACGGCCACGGCGTCTTCTCGCCCGATGGCCGCATTCTCTACGCCAGCGAGAATGATTTCGACGGCAATCGCGGCATGATCGGCATCTACGACGCGACCGACCGTTTCACCCGCATCGGTGAATTCGAGACATACGGCATCGGCCCGCACGATATGACCGTTTCCGATGACGGGCACCTTCTCATCGTTGCCAACGGCGGCATCGAGACGCATCCGGACTTCGGCCGCACCAAGCTCAATCTCGGGGCGATGCAGCCATCGCTGGTCCTGATCAATGCCGCGACGGGCGCGCTGATCGAAAAACAAGTGCTGCCGGCCGAATGGTCGCAGCTGTCGACCCGCCACGTCGACCTCGACGGCGAGGGCCGCATCTGGTTCGCCTGCCAGTACGAGGGGCGCCGCAAGGACCTGCCGCCGCTCGTCGGCCATTTCGCCAAGGGCGAGGATCTTTCCTTCGTCGAGTTGCCGGAGGAGACGACGCGCAGGCTTGCCAATTACGTCGGGGCGATCGCCGTCAATCGCAGCGAAGGCCTCGTCGGCATCACCTCGCCGAAAGGCGGCGCCTCGGTGACGATCGACGCGAGGACGGGCAAGGTGCTGGCCGAGACGGCAATTGCGGATGCCGCGGGCATCGCGCCGGCAAGAGAAGGCTTTGCCGTCTCCTCCTATGACGGCGATTTCCTGTCGACCCGCAGCGATGTCGCCTGGGATCAGCATATCGTGCGAATCTCTCAGCCGACGCGCGCATAGGCCTTCTGCTCGCCACTGATCGCCGACGCCGCGGTCCTTGCCGCCTCATGCAGCCATTCGCTCCCGCGCACCCGCAGATCGTCCAGGATCGCCCCCGCCGCAGCCGGATCGTCGGAATGGCAGTTGGCGATCTCAAAGCCCATCAGCTCGAGCATCGTCGGTGCAAGCAGGATTTCCGGGTGCTTGTCGATCTCGATCTTGCGGCTGTTCGGCGAAAGCCGGCGCACGAGAATACGCCCGGAAACTTGATAGTGGGGATCGGCTGAGCGCATCCGGCCGCCGGCGATCTTACCCACACGGATGGTCCCATCCCGCGACCCATGGCAAAGCAACCAGGCTGACGGCACCAGCGCCTTCGCCTCGCGCAGCACCGGCCCGCCCTGCCATTCGGCATAGGCGACGAAACGCGGCCGGCCGAGACTGCCGGTGCCGGCGCGATGCGGTTTCGCCACGAAACCGCCTGAGCCGGGCGGCAATGCAGCGGTAAGCGCCTTGATATAGGTGGGAGGCGCCGGTTTCCTGCCGGGACGCAGCGTCTCGTATTTCTCCCAGAATTCCCGGCGTTCGCCATTCGGCAGCACCGATGCCTTGCGCAGCCATTTGTAGTCGCGCTCAAGGATGACGGGCAGCGGATTTTCAAGACCCCTGCGATAGCCGGTGAGGATCAGTTCGCCGATCACGCGAACGGACGGGCCGTTGTCGCCGCGCGCCAGGATGGCGCTCGCCGCCAGGCGAACGAGATCGAGCGCATAAGGCATGACCGCCGCGTCGTCGAAATCATTGACGCCCCAGACGAGCCGGCCCTCGACATCGCGCCAGGTGCCGAAATTTTCAAGATGCGTATCGCCGACCGCCAGCACTTCAGGCGCGCCGGCGAGGTCCTGGCAGATGTCGAGGATGGTTTCGCACCAGCGCCAATAGGTGGCGCGCAGAAAGACGAACGCATTGCTGCGCATCTTCTTATGCTTTTCCTGCAGGTCCCTTTTGACGAGATCGTCGCCAAGTTCGCCGGCCAGCCAGTTCTCGAAATTCCGCACCGATTGCGATATCGTCGTCATGCCGCTGATGCTCCAGCCTTTCGAGTTTGGATGCGAGAATACGCGCTCCGCGCGAAGCCGCAATCGCCGTTGCACGAGACCGGCGGCGCTGACGACGCAGGCTTGCGCAACGACGGCACGGCGAAAGGTTGCCGCGGCGACACGGTTCGCGGTTTCCGGCGTCGGCCGGGCGGATTTCGGCGACGTCCAGCTTGTCGAATCCGGCCCGCCATGCCACTTTCCCGGCTTCGAGAGGGGTAGCCATGAGCGAGACTGACAGGGGCGATTTCCGCGCGCGAATCCGCCGCAATTTTGCGCGCCAGGCGGCGATGCAGACGATCGGCGCGGAGCTGACACGCGTCGAGCACGGCGTCGTCGAGATCGAGCTTCCCTTCGACGTCAAACTGACACAGCAGCACGGCATCCTGCATGCAGGCATCATTTCGGCGGCGCTGGATTCGGCCTGCGGCTTTGCGGCCTACAGCGTCATCGACCCCGAAGCCTCGATCCTGACGATCGAATTCAAAGTCAACCTCATGTCGCCGGGGCGTGGCGAGCGCTTCCTGTTTCGCGGGGAAATCACCAAACCCGGCTCCACCATTATCGTCGCCGACGGGCGAGGCTACGCAATCAGCGACGGGCCAGCGAAACTGATCGCCTCCATGACCGGAACGATGATGGTCATCCGCGGCAGAGAAGGAATTACAGGATGAAGTTCGAGCTGAAGTCGGTCGCAGGAAAATCCATGCTTTTCGTCATGGCGGCGGAGGCCGAATACGGCTCCTTCCTGCGTTCGCGCATCGAACCCTTAATGACCGGCGTCGGCCCGGTCGAGGCGGCGGTCGCGCTGACCAAGACCCTGGCACGGCTGGATGCGGCCGACGACCTGCCGGATCTCGTGGTTTCGCTCGGCTCGGCCGGTTCGGCGAAACTGGAGCAGACCGAAGTCTATCAGGTGAGCTCGGTTTCCTATCGCGACATGGACGCCTCGCCGCTCGGTTTCGAAAAGGGCCTGACGCCCTTCCTCGACCTGCCGGCGGCGCTCGAGCTGCCGCTGCGCATCCCCGGCATTCCCGAAGCCAGCCTTTCCACCGGCGGCAACGTCATCTCGGGTGCCGCCTATAGCGACATCGAAGCCGACATGGTCGACATGGAGACCTACGCGGTGCTGCGCGCCTGCCAGGGCTACAAGCTGCCGCTGATCGGCCTGCGCGGCATTTCCGACGGTGCGGTCGAACTGCAGCATATCTCCGGCTGGACGGAATATCTGCACATCGTCGACCGCAAGCTCTCCTACGGCGTCGACAGCCTGTTCACGGCGCTGGAGGACGGGGTTTTCTGGTTCTAGCTCTCGAATACGCCGCCCGTCTTGCAAAGGCGCGGGGACAATCGGAACAATAAAAACCCGATGCTGCCGATTTCCCGGATTGCCAGGCGAAGCGCTTTTCTTTAAAGCCTCGCCATGACCCAGACAGCACATCCCGACTCCGTTCTCATCGTCGATTTCGGCAGCCAGGTGACCCAGCTCATCGCACGGCGAGTGCGCGAGGCCGGCGTCTATTGCGAGATCGTTCCCTTCCAATCCGCCGAAGAAGGCTTCAAGCGCCTGCAGCCGAAGGCGGTGATCCTGTCCGGCAGCCCGGCTTCGACGGTCGAAGAGGGATCGCCGCGAGCGCCTCAAATCATCTTCGACAGCGGCCTGCCGGTCTTCGGCATCTGCTACGGTCAGCAGACGATGTGCATGCAGCTCGGCGGCAAGGTCGAAAGCGGCCATCACCGTGAATTCGGCCGCGCCTTTCTGGATGTCGACAAGGACTGCCAGCTGTTCGAGGGCCTCTGGTCCTCCGGTTCGCGCCATCAGGTGTGGATGAGCCATGGCGACCGCGTCACGGCGCTGCCCGATGGTTTCAAGGTGGTCGCCACCTCTTCCAATGCGCCCTTCGCCTTCATCGCAGACGAGAAGCGCAAATATTACGGCGTGCAGTTCCATCCGGAAGTCGTGCATACGCCCGACGGCGCAAAGCTGATCGGCAACTTCATTCACAATGTCGCCGGCATCAAGGGCGACTGGTCGATGTCGGCCTATCGTCAAAAGGCGGTCGAAGATATCCGCAAGCAGGTGGGTGACAAGCGCGTCATCTGCGCGCTTTCGGGCGGCGTCGACAGCTCCGTCGCGGCGCTGCTGATCCACGAGGCCGTCGGCGACCAGCTGACCTGCATCCTCGTCGACCACGGCCTGATGCGCAAGGACGAGGCGGCCAATGTCGTCGCCATGTTCCGCGAGCACTACAATCTGCATCTGCTGCACGTCGATGCCTCAGACCGTTTCATCGGCGAGCTCGAGGGCGTCAGCGACCCTGAAACGAAGCGCAAGATCATCGGCCGGCTCTTCATCGAAACCTTCGAGGAAGAGGCGAAGAAACTCGGCGGCGCCGATTTCCTCGGCCAGGGCACGCTCTATCCCGACGTTATCGAGAGCGTTTCCTTCACCGGCGGCCCGTCGGTGACGATCAAGTCGCACCACAATGTCGGAGGCCTGCCGGAGCGGATGAACATGCAGCTCGTCGAGCCGCTGCGCGAACTGTTCAAGGACGAGGTGCGCGCGCTCGGCCGCGAGCTCGGCCTGCCCGACAGCTTCATCGGCCGCCACCCCTTCCCCGGCCCTGGCCTCGCGATCCGCTGCCCCGGCGGCATCACACGCGAGAAGCTCGAGATCCTGCGCGAAGCCGATGCGATCTATCTCGACGAAATCCGCAAGGCCGGCCTCTACGACGCGATCTGGCAGGCCTTCGCCGTGCTGCTTCCCGTCCAGACTGTCGGTGTGATGGGCGACGGGCGCACGTATGAATTCGTCTGTGCGCTGCGCGCCGTCACCTCGGTCGACGGTATGACGGCTGATTTCTACCACTACGACATGGAATTCCTAGGCCGCGCAGCCACCCGCATCATCAACGAGGTGCGCGGCATCAACCGTGTGGTCTACGACGTCACCTCGAAGCCGCCCGGCACGATCGAGTGGGAGTGAGGACCGAAGCCGCCGCCATACCGCGCTATTTCAGCGGCAGAAACAGCTCCGCCAAGACTCATGTTCCGGCACCTCCGGAAAGAAGCTGAGGCGTTGGCAAGAGACGGGGAAATCACGTGTTTCCTCGCGCGGCGTGCTGATCTTCTCCGGCGTCAATGTCTGGCCGGCACGCAGACCAGGGACCAGAGCGCCGCATGGATCGCCAGGCTCGACAGCATCGCCGCCGGCAATCCGCCTGTCGTGGTGCCCGGACATCGGCCCCTGAGGCAGCGACAGATCTCTCCGGCGTCGACCATACCAAAGCTATCTGCTCGCGTTCGAGGAAGAGCTGGTCAAAGCCGCGGACTTCGCCGCGTTGAAGACAGCGATGGAAGCCCCCTGGCCTCGGCTTGGGTGTCGCCCTCCAAATCGCTCGAAGGTTTCCAAAGGCGGGGTGAAGTGGGGCTGAGACTGCCGGTGCATCGCTGATGTAATCGGATCGATGCTCAACTAAGCGCCTGCCGCGAGCAGTTCGGACTGGCGTTCGAGTACAGTCAAAAACCAATTGCAAATTAAAATCAGTTGGCCTAGCTTACTCCCGTCGCTACGCAGCCGAACTCACGCACATACTCTGTTCAAGAAGGAAGTTGTCATGGCTAAGCTCGTGTTCGGGATGAACCAGTCGCTGGACGGCTACGTGGACCACACGGCCTTCGGGCCAAGTCCCACCCTCTTCCGCCACTTCGTCGAGCAGGCTCAGAGGCAGGCGGGCAGCGTCTACGGCCGCCGGATGTATGAGGTCATGCGTTATTGGGATGAGGATCATCCCGAGTGGAATGCAGAGGAACAGGCCTTTGCAGCGGCGTGGCGGAAGCAGCCGAAATGGGTGGTCTCGCGGTCGTTGACGTCGGTGGGCCCCAACGCCAGCCTTGTCGGAGATGATCTCGAGGGCGCGATGCGCGCTCTAAAGGCCGAGCGTGACGGGGAGATCGAAGTTGCCGGGCCGGACCTTGCGCAAAGCCTTACCGGACTCGGCCTGATCGATGAGTATCACATCTACCTGCATCCCGTCGTGCTTGGCCACGGCAAACCCTATTTCGCCGGGCCCCGACCGCCGCTTCGTCGTGTGAGCCATGATCTGATCGACGAGAATGTGATCAAGCTCACCTATGTTCCTGCCTGATCCCATGAGCGGCAGGGGAGCCACAGTCTGCGGAGGGCCCGCCGATGCTGCGAACTCACCGCGCCAAAACTTCTCAAGCTGGTGAGTTCGAAAGCCTTTCAAAGCGGCACGCCGGCGCAGGTCTAGCGACCGGCGCCAGCGCGTCGCAAGAAGCCCGCCGGCTTCAGCGGCCGTAAGTGACCTCGATCGAGGCCTTGTCGAGCGTGTTTGCTCTGACATAGAAGCCGACCATGGCGCCTGGCGCGGTATCGGGAAGCGGAATCTTGTCGACCGAGAGCGCGTAGACGGTGAACTGGTAGCGGTGCGGCTTATCGCCGGTCGGTGGGCATGCGCCGCCGTATCCGGAGGTGCCAAAGTCGGTATGTCCTTCCACGGCGCCAGCGGGAAGTTTCTTGTCACCGCTTGCGCCAGTGGCAATCTTGGAAGCATCTGCCGGGATATTGAACACGGACCAATGCCACCAGCCGGAGCCTGTTGGCGCATCCGGATCGTAAGCCATGACGGCGAAGCTCTTGGTTCCCTCGGGCGCGCCCGACCAGACCAGTTCCGGCGAGATGTTCTTGCCCGAGCAGCCGAAGCCGTTGAAGACCTGCGCATCGGCCATGGTCTTGCCGGCGGCCAGATCCTTCGAGGTGAGCTTCATTTCGGCGTGGGCGGCCGTGGCGCCGAAGACGGAGGCGGTCATAAGTGCTGCTGTGATCAAACGCATTGTTGTTCTCCTTGCTTGACGATGCCGGGAAACTATCGTCACCGCGCCAACGCATCTGCCCCGCTCTGCTCAGTTTCTGCCCCGATCCGCTCAAAGTGCTCGGGGCCGCTGCGTACATGACGCGGGCTGACGCCAAACCGCTCCTTGAAGCGTGCGGAAAATTGCGACGGCGAATCGTAACCGACCTCCAGCGCAACCTGGGCCATCGGCAAGGTCGTGGTCTGAATGAGTGCCAGAGCGCGGTTCATCCGGGTATCGCTCAATATCTCGCTGAAGCCGGTATTCTCTGCGGAGAGCCTGCGCCTCAGCGTCGCCTCACTCATGTTGAACAAGCGCGCAGCTTGCGCCAACGTCCAGGCAGCGGCGGGATCAGCTTCGATCATCCGCCTCAGCCGGTCCTCAAGCCGGGAGCTTTCGCATCGGCCGAGCACCGCCCCATGGAGCGCGAACCAGGTGACCAGTTCCATCAGACGAGCCTTGGCGATAGCACCAGGAAGCCGTTCCAGATTGCCCGGCTGGCAGCAATACTCAAACAAGGCCGCAGCTTCCTCCGGCAGGCTCGAGGTGCTGGCCGGAAGAGGCCTCGATGGCACGGCGACCGATCCCATCCTATCATATGCATCCTCGAAAAGCTGTCGCGGAATGGGAAGCGCCAGGGTCTGATATTTCTGCGGCGCCTTGGGAATGTTCTCCATCGTCAACGGCCGGTAGTCGGGCAACAGGCCGTAATCCCCAGCCTCCAGGCGCAAAGGCTTGTCATCCGACATGACGATCTTCGTTCCAGACTGGACCTGGATCAGCAGCGGGCTGGTCGTGACGAGGCGATGGAAACAGGCTCGCCCACCCTGGCGGATCACTGCCCTGGTCGGAATGGGAAAGACGTCGTCGAGCATATGTTCTCCGCCAGCGGGATGGTCAGAACGGCGACCGGAGCAGCCAGCATGACGTCGCCCGCTTCACCATCCAACTGAAGGCTCGAAATACCAAAACCACATGCTCGCAGCAACCATGCCGGCGGCACGGCACTTGAGTAGGTCTAGCGACCGGCCGACCGGCGCACATAGTCGACCAGCGCGCGCAGTTTCACTGGCTGCCTCTGGCGCCTGGGATAGTAGAGGTAGAAACCAGGAAAGGGCGGGCAGAAATCCTCCAGCAGCGGGATGAGCTCGCCGCGATCGACATAGGGCGCGAAGGTTTCCACCATGCCGAAGGTGATCCCGGCCCCGGCGCAGGCCATGCGGATCATTATTCCCATGTCATTGGTCGTGACCACGGGATCGACGGCGACATCGAAGTCGCGGTCATTCTCGGTGAATTCCCAGCGATAGGGCGCGGTATCCGGGCGCGGCCGCCATCCGATGCAGGCGTGGTTCTGCAGGTCGCGGGGATGGTGAGGCGAACCGTGACGCTCGAGATAGCTTGGCGATGCGGCGGCGCATTGTCTCTGTTGAGACGAGACCGGTACCGCGATCATGTCCTGCTCGATCACCTCGCCCAGTCTCACACCAGCATCGAAGCCGGCTTCGACGATGTCGAATTCGTCATCCGTGATGGTGATATCGAGCTTGATGCCGGGGCAGGCCTGCAGGAATTCGGTCAGCAAAGTCCCGGATAGGAAGCGCTCGGCGATGGAGGAAACAGTGACCCGCAGCAGGCCGCTCGGGCGCGCTTGCATGTCGCGTACCGTCTGCATCGCATCGCTGACCTGGCGCATCGAGGGACGAACCGCCTCAAGGAAGACTTCGCCGGCCTCGGTCAGGCTGACGCTGCGCGTCGTGCGCTGAACCAGGGGCGCACCAAGCCGGTCCTCAAGGCGCTGCAAGGCCTGGCTGACGGCGGAACGGGTCACGCCGAGGCGCTCGCCGGCGAGCCGGAAATTCCGCGCCTCCGCTATGGCGAGAAAGACTGAAATGCCTTCGAGATCATTGGCCATTGGTTAGCAATGCTAACCAAGCCATTCGGCATTGGCAACTTAATCGCGCGGCTCGCCAAGACTATGTTCTGTCGAGGGCTAGGCATGAGCTAGCCCCGAGTGCTGCCCGCGTCGAAAGGAAGAGCGATGCCAAAGTTTTACCGCAGCCCAGTTCTGCATCTCTTCACCGCAATCATTCTAACTGGCACGGCGCTCCCCACGTGGCCGGCTGACGCCTCGAACGAGCGAAAATCCAAGTTCCAACAGCCAAGCGAGAACACCATGCAGCAGCATCCCTATGTCGGAATGTGGGTCACCGACGACGGCCGCGTCCGACACGAACTCCTGCCCGACAATCGTTACGACGAGGCCCGCGGACGCCGGGAGAGCGCCTATCGCGGACGCTACGAAGTCACCGGAACACATATCGAGTATTGGGACGATACCGGCTTCACCGCCGATGGCGATTTCGTCGACGACAACACGCTCCATCATGGCGGCATGGTGCTTCGCCGCAAATGACCCCCGCACACCGAAAAGGCCGCATAGGACGGCCGGAAAGGATGACGACATGTCTTCCACCACACCCATCTGGTTCATTACCGGCGCATCATCCGGCCTCGGCCGGGCACTCGCCGAAGCGGTTCTGGCGCGCGGCTGGCGCGCTGCCATTACGGCGCGCAAACCCGATACACTCGGCGACCTCACGGCAGCACATGGCGAGCGGGCGTTGACCCTCGCCCTCGACGTAACCGACGGCCGCTCTATCGCTGCTGCGGTCCGTGAAGCCGAGGCGCAGTTCGGCGCCATCGATGTCCTCGTCAACAATGCCGGCTATGGCTACCTCTCGGCAATCGAAGAGGGCGAGGATGCCGAGATCCGCGCCCAATTCGAGACCAATGTCTTCGGCTTGATCGCCGTGACCAAACAAGTTCTGCCTGGCATGCGCTCGCGCCGGCGGGGGCATATCTTCAACGTCTCCTCGCTCGGCGGGCTCGTCGCCTTCGCTGCAACCGGCTACTACCATGCCACCAAGTTTGCGGTGGAAGCCCTGTCGGAATCGCTGGCCCATGAGGTCGGTCCGCTTGGCATCCGTGTGACGATCCTGGAACCCGGCGGCTTCCGCACCGATTGGGCCGGCCGCTCGATGGTCGAATCCAGCACGATCCTCGAAGACTATGCCGAGACCGCGGGCAAGCGGCGCCAAGCCACCCGCTCGGTTTCCGGCAAGCAGCCGGGCGATCCCGCACGCGCGGCAAGCGCAATCATATCGGCCTTCGAGGCGGGCGAGCCGCCGCTGCGGCTGCTGCTCGGGGCAGCTTCCCTGAAGATCGCCCGCGATCGGCTCGATACGCTGCGCGCCAATTTCGATGCCTGGGCGGAGACGACGCTCAGCGCCGATTTTCCGGACTGATCGCTACGAAAATCCTCAACCTGCTCATGGAGCTTGAAATGTCTGATATCGAAGGAAAAGTTATTGCCATCACCGGGGCGAGCAGCGGCATTGGAAAGGCCACGGCAAAAGTGCTGGCCGCCGCCGGCGCGCAGATCGTGATCGGCGCGCGCCGCAGCGACCGCCTGGAGGCGCTCGCCGGCGAAATCGAAGCCAAGGGCGGGAGGGTGCGCCTGCGAAAGCTCGACGTCACCAACCGTTCCCAAGTGGAAACCTTTGCAGGCTTCGCCAAGGCCGAATTCGGCCGGCTCGATGTCATCATCAATAATGCCGGCGTCATGCCGCTTTCGCCGCTCGAGGCCCTCAAGGTCGAGGAATGGGACCGGATGGTCGACGTCAACATCAAGGGCGTTCTCTACGGCATAGCGGCCGCTCTTCCGATCATGACGGCACAGGGATCGGGGCAGATCATCATCTGTCCTCGATCGGCGGCCACAGCGTCTCGCCGACGGCCGCCGTCTATTGCGCGACGAAATACGCGGTTCGGGCAATCTCGGACGGACTGAGGCAGGAGACAGATCGCATCCGCGTCACCGTCATTTCTCCCGGCACGACGACCTCGGAACTGGCCGAGACGATCACCGATCCGACCGCGCGGGATGCGATGAAGGCTTTCAGGGCGGTCACCATCAGCCCGGAAGCCGTCGCCGATGCGATCCTCTACGCCATCAGCCAGCCCGATGACGTCGATGTCAGCGAGATCATCATCCGGCCGACGGCCAGCCCGCATTGAGCCGCCGGCATTTCGCCTAAAAACCTAGCGATTGCTGCGCGGGCGGCGGCGGGGCGAGGCTGACGCCTTCGAGCTCCAGCATGCGGGCCTTCGATGACGAACCGCCGGGAGCGGAGAAGCCGCCGATCTTGCCGCCGGCGGCCAGCACCCGGTGGCAGGGAATAATCAGCGCGACTGGGTTTTTCGCCATCGCCTGGCCAACATCGCGGGCCGCTTCCGGCCCGACGCCAAGCTCCTTCGCCAGCGCGCCATAGGTGGTCGTGCGGCCCCAGCCGACACGCCGTGCCGCCGCATAAATATCCCTGAAGAAGTCATTCTGGCCGGCAAGATCAAGTTGGACGCCGGAGAAATCGGTTTCCTCCCCTTGGAAATAGCGCTTTACGGCCGCGACCGTCTCCAGCACCTCAGGCGTCGGGGCGCCGGGTTGGGCATCCGGCAGGCGGCGCAGCAGCAGCCGTTCGGTCGCTTCTGCGGTTTTCGTCGGCAATTGGAAACGGGCGATGCCGGCGTCGCTCCAGGCGATGCCGCAGAAGCCGCTTGATGTTTCGAAGATGAGGTAGTGATGTATCGTCTCGGCCATGACACAGCCTCCGCGTTTTCGATCTCCCAAAGGATCCTATGGCGAGACCCTTGTTTCAACCCGTTTCTTGCGCAGGTCGTTCTTTTTTTGTTCCTAACGGCTTGGAAGGCGATGAAGTAGGCACTTTTGATGTTTCGTGCATCATTTCGACGGCGAGGCAAGATCATCATAGCGGCAACCTGCTTTTCTTCGGGCCTCAGTGAGGCAAGGGTGGCGGTGAGGCTTGCACTCGCCGGTTTTCCGCGCATAAAGCTGGTCGGGCTGGTGAAGCAGAGCAAGGACAGCATGGACATTTCGGAGATCAATATCCCGGGCGATACGCCGGGAACGGAGTGGCGGCTGCCCGTGCTGCATTTTGCGGGCCATGATCCGGAGGCGCCGAAGACCTATATTCAGGCGGCGCTTCACGCCGGTGAGCTGCCGGGAACGGCGCTCCTGCATTTCCTCTCTGAGCGCCTGCGGCGGGCAGAAAGCGAAGGGGCAGTGGCGGGCGACATCACCATCGTGCCGCAGGCCAACCCGATCGGCGCGGCGCAAGCGCATTTCGGCGAATTGCAGGGCCGTTTCGATCTCGGTTCGCGCACCAATTTTAATCGGGATTTTCCGCTGATCAGCGTTACCGATCGGGCGATGCTGACGGAAGATCCCAATGATTGGCCGGCTACCGACCAGCTGAAGCGGCGGCTTCTGGATATGGCGCTCGGCGCCGATCTCGTCCTTGATCTGCACTGCGACGACGAATCGCTGCAATATGCCTACATCGACGAAGCCTTCTGGCCGGAGGCAGCCGATCTTGCCGCCGCGCTCGACATGGAGGCGGTGCTGCTGTCGGATGGCGAGAGCTCGGCCTTCGAGGAGGCCGTCGGCTTTGCATGGAAATATGCGGTTCCCGGCGAACGACAATCCCGGCTGCCGGGCAAGCTTTCGGTCACGGTCGAGCTGCGCGGCAAGCGTGACGTCGATCCGATGCTGGCGAAGCGGGATGCAGACGGGCTCTGGCGTTTCCTCGTGGCACGGGGGATCGTGAGCGGCGAAAGAACGACGCCGGCCATGTTTGCCGGTCCCGCCGTGCCGCTCGACAATGTGGAGATCATCCGCGCTCCTGAAGGCGGCGCCGTGCTCTTCCATCGCACGATCGGCGACAGGGTTGCAGCGGGTGAACTTCTGGCGACGATCGTCACCCGGCCCGGTCAGCCTGACGGCAGCATCGACCTCCATGCGCCGCAAGACGGGCTGATCCTGACCCGAACCTCGGATCGGCTGGTCCGCCGGCGCGGCGACCTGATGAAGATCGTCTGCGCCGGCCCGAGCAAGGCCGCACGCAAGGCCGGCGCACTGGAGAGTTGAGCAAGCGCTGCCCGGGAGAAATGCCGGGCGGCATTTGCGCCGGCTCTCGCCCATGCTATCCCGCTGCCATCACAGGGAGACCGATCGGGCATGGCCGTCACCATCTATGGGATCAAGAATTGCGACACGATGAAGAAAGCCCGCCGCTGGCTGGAAGAACACGGCGTCGCCTATGAGTTTCACGATTACAAGGCGCTCGGCATCGACCGGACCCATCTCGAAGCCTGGATCGACGAAGCCGGTCTCGACACGGTGCTCAACCGCGCCGGCACCACCTTTCGCAAACTGCCCGATGCCGAGCGCGAGAATCTGAACCGGGAAAAGGCGATCGCGCTGATGCTCGACCAGCCGTCGACGATCAAGCGGCCGGTGCTGGAGACGGAAGGCAAGCTCTTGATCGGCTTCAAGCCGGAGAATTACGCGGATATGTTCGGACGCTGAGCAATGTCCAAGACCACGCGCGCGACACAGGTTCTTTCCCAGGCTGGCGTCGCCTTCACCATCCACACCTATGATTATGACCCGGGCGCGGAGCGCGTCGGGCTGCAGGCGGCGGAAGCCCTGGGCGAGGCGCCGCAGCGTGTGCTGAAGACGCTGATGGCCGAGGTGGACGGCAAGCCGGTCTGCGTCGTGGTGCCGTCGGATCGTGAAGTCAGCATGAAGAAGCTCGCCAGCGCCTTTCGCGGCAAGTCGGCCAATATGATGAAGCCGGCCGATGCCGAGCGGCTGACCGGCTACCATGTCGGCGGCATCAGCCCCTTCGGCCAGAGGAAGGCCGTGCCGACGGCGATCGAGGAAACCGCTCTCGCCGAACCGCTGGTCTATATCAATGGCGGACAGCGCGGGCTGCAGGTGCGGCTTGATCCGAAGGATGCGCTGAAGGCATTGAAAGCGGTCGGTGCGTCATTGATCGCCTGATCAGAGGAAACGAGCGAGCAGACCGGAAATCGCCTTCGCCTCGTCATCGGCAAGCTTGCTGCCGACATGGGCCTCGATCGCTGCCGCATAGACAGTCCACATCCGGGTGCGAAGCGTTCGGCCGGCATCGGTAATCAGAACCCAGCGCCCGCGGCCATCCCCAGCGAAGACCTCGCGCCGGACCAAGCCCTCTCTTTCCAGCCGGTCGATCAGCCGAGAAAGACTATACTGCGCCAGCAAGGTCCGCTCCTCGATCTCGTAGGGCCGCAGCTTGCCGTCTTTCGAGCGCGCCAGTTCCCACAGCATGTCATACCAGGCAAGCGGCGGCATGCCGGTCGCTTTCAGATCGGCTTCGATCGCGGCGAGCAGCCGTTCGCGCGCGCGCATGATGCTGATCCAGGCAGAGGTGACGGCTTCGCTCGGCTTCGGTGTTTTTACCATAGATGCAAATACATCTATCTTGCACAAAGCCGCAAGGGGCTATTATATGCAAATGCATCTATCAAACCAGCGAGGAGACGTTCATGAGCAGGCTTACCCTCATCAGCCACCATCTCTGCCCCTATGTGCAACGCGCCGCGATCGCACTTCGCGAAAAGGGTGTTCCCTTCGAACGCGTCAACATCGACCTTACCGACAAGCCGGACTGGTTCCTGCAGATCTCGCCGCTCGGCAAGGTGCCGCTGCTCAGGATCGAGGACGAAGAAGGCGGCGAGGCCATCCTCTTCGAAAGCAGCGTCATCTGCGAATATCTGGAGGAGACGCAGGTGGGGCCTGCCCTGCATCCTGCCGATCCGCTCAGCCGCGCCCGCCATCGCGGCTGGATGGAATTCGGCTCATCCGTGCTTTCCGATCTCTGGGGGTATGAAACCGCCACGGACGTGGAACAGCTGGAGGCCAAGCGCAAGACGCTGATCGCCAAGTTCACGACGCTCGAAGGAGCACTCGCGGACGGACCTTATTTTTCCGGCAGCAGCTTCAGCCTCGTCGATGCCGTCTTCGCGCCGATCTTTCGGTATTTCGATGTTTTCGACAGGCTGGGAGATAGCGGCATCTTCGAGGGGCTCGAGCGGGTGACGCGCTGGCGGAGCGCGCTCGGCGAACGGCGAAGCGTGAAAGACGCCGTCGGCGAAGATTATCCGCAGCGGCTGATGGAATTCCTCGACAAGCACAAGTCGATCCTGCTCGGCCTGCCTGCCGCCGCTTGACGCTTGCGCTGAAACCGGTCGGGCATCGCGCCGGCCGGTTTCAAATCGGCAGCAGCGCGCTTCATTTTCGCCGCAAACGGGTCTAAGTCTTTCAGCCTCTCAGAGCGGTTCAGCTTTTCACGAAAGCGCAGAACCGCTCTAATCTTTCGAATTTACGCAACTCCGAACGGAAAACCGCTTCGCACTTTTCCTGGAATTGCTCTAGCGTCGATGACAGAAGGCAGGTTGAACCATGACTTTCATGCCCCAGAGCCAGAACACCGTTGATCCCGTCAAGCTCGAGAAGCTCGCGGAAGTCGCCGTCAAGGTCGGTTTGCAGCTGCAGAAGGGCCAGGACCTGGTGATTACCGCGCCTGTCGTGGCGCTGCCGCTTGTCCGCCTCATCACCAAACACGCTTATCAGGCCGGCGCCGGGCTGGTGAGCGCCTTCTACTCCGACGAGGAAACGACGCTGGCGCGCTTCCAATATGGCAGCGACGAGAGCTTCGACCGCGCCTCCGACTGGCTCTACGAGGGCATGGCCAAGGCCTATGCCAACGGAGCGGCCCGTCTGGCGGTCGCCGGCGACAATCCGATGCTGCTTTCCGAACAGGATGCCGGCAAGGTCGGCCGTGCCAATCGCGCCACATCAACCGCCTATAAGCCGGCGCTGGAAAAGATCTCGAATTTCGACATCAACTGGAACATCGTCTCCTATCCCAATCCCTCCTGGGCCAAGGTGGTCTTCCCCGACGACCCCGAACCGATCGCAATCGCCAAGCTCGCCAAGGCGATCTTTGCCGCCTCGCGTGTCGATGTCAGCGACCCCGTCGCCGCCTGGGCGGAGCACAACGCCAATCTCGCCAAGCGCTCCGCCTGGCTGAACGGCGAGCGTTTCGCCTCGCTGCATTTCCAGGGGCCGGGCACCGATCTGACGGTCGGCCTCGCCGACGGACATGAATGGCACGGCGGCGCCTCCACCGCCAAGAACGGCATTACCTGCAATCCGAATATTCCGACCGAAGAGGTGTTCACCACGCCGCATGCATTAAGGGTCGAAGGCCATGTCTCGAGCACCAAACCGCTGTCGCATCAGGGCACGCTGATCGACAATATCCAGGTGCGCTTCGAAGGCGGGCGGATCGTCGAAGCGAAGGCGTCACGTGGCGAAGAGGTCTTGAACAAGGTGCTCGATACCGATGAGGGCGCGCGCCGGCTCGGCGAAGTGGCGCTCGTGCCGCATTCCTCGCCGATCTCGGCGAGCGGCATCCTGTTCTACAACACGCTGTTCGACGAAAACGCCTCCTGCCACATCGCGCTCGGCCAGTGCTACTCCAAGTGCTTCCTCAACGGCGCGACCCTCAGCCACGAGCAGATCAAGGCGCAGGGCGGCAATTCCAGCCTGATCCACATCGACTGGATGATCGGCTCCGACAAGGTCGATATCGACGGCATCACACCGGACGGTTCGCGGGTTCCGGTGATGCGACAGGGCGAATGGGCCTGAGCGGCATCATCGTGCGCTGACTGAGCCAGACGCCGGCAAGCACCAGGGCGAAACCGGCGATCTGCATCAGCGTCAGGCTCTGGCCGAGCGCCAGCCAGCCGAGCAGGGTCGCGACCACAGGGCTCAGAAAACCGAGCGAGGAGATCGCCGACGGCTCGATGCGCGACAGGCCGCGGAACCAGAGCAGATAGGTGAAGGCTGCACCGACCAGACCGAGATAGGCAATGCCGGCAATGTTTGCGATGCTCGGCGACGGCAGCGCCGGTTCGAGGAAGAGCGCAAAGGGCACCAAGAGAATGCCGCCTGCCGACAGTTGCCAGGCGGTGAAGGTGAGGTTCGAAACCGGCGGCGCCCAGCGCCGTGACAGCACGGTGCCGAACGCCATCGAGACGGCGCCGGCGATACCGGCCGCGACACCCACGGGATCGAGGCTCGCCTTCGGCGTCAGCACCAGCAGCGCGACCCCGGCCATGCCGGCGAGACCGGCCAGCACGGCAAGTGGCCGGACCGGCTTGCCGAGGAAAAGCCGCGACAGGGCGATGACGATCAGCGGCTGCACGGCACCGACGGTCGCGGCAACGCCGCCGGGCAGCCGGTAGGCGGAGACGAACAGCATCGCCCAGAAGAACGAGAAGTTCAGCGCGCCGAGAAGGAAGGCGCGGCCCCACCAGACGCCCGTCGGCAGCTTCCGAACAATCAGCAGCAGAAGCAGGCCCGCCGGCAAGGCGCGCAGCAGAGCGACCGTCAACGGATAGCCCTGGGGCAGGAGGGATGTGGTGACGAAATAGGTGCTGCCCCAGATGGCGGGGGCGACAGCGGTCGTCAGCACGTCCGCCAAGTATCGGGAATTTGTCTTCATCTCAAGAATCTCTACTTCAAGATAAATTCGAGCATAACGCAATTTATCTTGACGTCAAGATATGCGGTGGTATCCATCCCGCATGGGTGAAGCGAAGCAAGATCACGTCGACCGGATTCTGGCGCAATGGCGGCGCGAGCGGCCGGATCTCGATGTCGAACCGATGGGCATTCTCGGGCGCCTGAAACGCCTCGGCACCCATCTCGGCCGCGAAGTCGAAGCCGTGCTCATGCAGCACGGGCTTTCCACCTCGGCCTTCGACGTGCTGGCCACACTTCGCCGCTCCGGCGCACCTCATCGGCTTTCGCCGGGTGAACTCCTGGAAATGACCATGGTCAGCTCCGGCACAATGACGAACCGGATCGACCAGTTGGAGAAAGCGGGCATGGTCGAGCGCATCGTCAATCCGCAGGATCGGCGCAGCGTGCTGATCGCCCTGACCGAAAAGGGGCTCGCCACCGTCGAAGAAGCTGTCGGCGCCCATGTCGCCAATCAGCAGCGGCTGACGCGCAACCTGACGGCTGAGGACAAGGCCGCGTTTGACCGGCTGCTGAAGAAATTCCTCGCGGATTTCGAATAATCAGACGACAGAGAGCGCCTTGCGGACTCGCTCCAGATGCGCCTTGCGCCTGGCCTTCGTCGCGCGGTCCATGTCGTGCAGGCTCAGCATGCGGAAGACGAGCTTCTTCGAACAGAAATTGGCGATCCCGCGCTTCAGCAGGCGGCGGACGGGATTGCCCATATAGAGATGCACCAGCCACCAAGGCGAGCCCGTCGTCGTCAGCGCATAGAGCAGCCTGATATTGGTGAGCTCAGGCACGATCCGGCCGCCGGCGGCATCATGGGTGAAGGCCACACCTGGCGCGAAGACGCGGTCGAAAAAACCTTTCAGGATCGCTGGGAAATTGAACCACCACTGCGGAAAGACGAGGACGAGACCATCGGCCGCCTTCAGCCGGGCAACCATATCGGCCACATCAGAGGTGTCGTAGGGCATATCGAAGTAAGCACGGCGCTCGGCCTCGGAGAGGCGTGGATCGAAATTCTCAGCATAGAGATCGAGGAGATCGACCACATGACCGGAGGCTTCCAGCGCTTCGCGAGCCGTGTGCGCCATCGAGGCGGCAAAACTTTCCGGCAGCGGATGGGCAAGCACCAGCAGGATCCGCATCTTTAGAAAAGGCTTCCCTGCTTCGTCGGCTCCGCCGGTTTTGTGCTTCGCTTCTTGGCGCCACCAGGTGGGATGCCGCCTTCCGTCGTCATCGCTCCGACACGGCCGTCGGCAAATTCGATGGCGATGCCCATGCCGGCGGAGAGTGCGGCCGCCTGCGAGACCGGCTTGTTGTCCTCATCGCGAATGACGGCGTAGCCGCGCTTCAGCACGTTCTTGTAGGAGAGCGACTGCAGCACGCGATCCTGCGCCGAGAGCTCGGCGCGGGCGCGTGTCAGCTGGTGGCGGATCGCCGTATCGGCATGGCGGGAAAGATTGCCGAGACGTTCGCGGGAGCGGTCGGTTTGCGCTTTCAACCGTGCGGGCAGTGAAGCAAGAATCGCCTCGGCGCGCTCGACACGTGACGTCGAGCGGTCGATCAGCCGCTCGACCGTGCGCTCGGCCCGCACGATCCGCTCGTTCAGCGTCTGGCGACGCTCGGCAATGCGGCCGGAAAGCAGATCCGATCGCAGATGCGCGGCGGCGCGCTCGAAGCCGCGCCGCTTGTTGATGGTGTTGAGCTCCAGCCCGCGACCAAGGCCGGCCGCCGCCTCGTCGAAGCGGCGGCGCGGCAAGGCGAGAAGCTGATCGAGCGAAGGCAACGCCCGCATCAGACTACGGACGGACTGGCGGCGCTGATCCATCTGCCGGTTCATGCAGCCCTGCAGGCGGGCGGCAAGCGCCGCGGCCTGCGCCTCAAGCTCCGCCTTGACGGGCACAGCCATTTCCGCCGCCCCGGTCGGCGTCGGAGCGCGGACATCGGCGGCATAGTCGATCAGCGTCCAGTCGGTTTCATGGCCGACGGCCGAGATCAGCGGTATGCGGCTTTCGGCAGCAGCGCGCACGACGATCTCGTCGTTGAAACTCCAGAGATCTTCCAGGCTGCCGCCGCCGCGCGCGACGATCAGCACATCGGGGCGGGGGACGGCGCCGGCGGGCTCCAGCGCATTGAAGCCGCGAATAGCGTTCGCCACCTCCTCGCCGGATCCCTCCCCCTGGACCTTCACCGGCCAGACGAGGACATGCACGGGAAACCGATCGGAGATGCGGTGAAGGATATCGCGGATGACCGCGCCGGTCGGCGAGGTGACGACGCCGATCACATGCGGCATGAAGGGCAGCCGCTTCTTGCGGGCTGCATCGAACAAGCCCTCGGCGCCGAGCCTGCGCTTGCGCTCCTCGATCAGCGCCATCAGCGCGCCGGCGCCTGCCGGCTCAAGCGTCTCGATGACGATCTGATATTTCGAGGAGCCGGGAAAAGTGGTGACCTTGCCGGTGGCGATCACCTCCATGCCTTCCTCGGGGCGGAACTTCAGCCGCGAGAACGTGCCCTTCCAGATAACGGCGTCGATACGGGCGCGGTCGTCCTTCAGTGCGAAATAAGCGTGGCCGGAGGAGTGCGGACCGCGATAACCGGATATTTCACCGCGCACGCGAACCTGGTCGAATGCGGTTTCGATGGTGCGCTTGATCGAGCCGGAAAGCTCCGAAACCGAATATTCGGCAAGGTTGGTCGGCGAATCGCTGTCGAAGAGGTTGCTCATCCCTCCTTTCTATTTCCATTGACGGGAAACGTGAAGGTCGCGACCGCCGGCGAGACCCGTTTTCCCGTTTGCTGAACCGTTGGCGTGGCAGGGTCGCCGCCGTTCCATCATTCATGCCTTGGCCATTGCGTGCATGCGGTCGTTGCAGCGGCAAGAATGACAAGAAAAACGGGAAAATCCATTTCATCGGGGAACGCAAAGATAAAAAGCGCGTTTTACCCGAAAGGGATTGCTAACCACCGCAATACAAAGGATTTTCAGCCGAGAGAGCCGGTAAATCTTTGTTAGTTGGCGCTTCCTATGCTTCCCCTCGTTCTCTCTGGGAAGGTGCTGAAATGATTATTCTCACAGCAGCAGCATTGGGCATCAGCGCCGGGTTAATGCGCTCGGCCGCAGTGATCGCTTTGGTCGCCGCGCTGATCGGAATGACCTTCACGCTGGCGGCGATAACCTCGCCGGGGCCAGTGTCACTTCTGGCGCTTGTTTATGCCATTCTCGGCTATAATGGCGGCCTTATCCTCTTCGTGCTCGGGCTTTATGCCAGCGATCGCCTGCGAGCCGTCCGCACGTCTCACTGACGTCAGCGCAACATGAAGGCTGCCGCCGTCAATTCGCCGTCGGCCGGTAGCGGAAGAACTGGACGCCCGTATCCGGGCCCTTCGCCAGCGGTTCCAGATAAGGCGGAATATTCCCCTTGCCGAGTTCGGCATAGAGCCCATCCGGCTTCAGTTTGGCGAGTTCGCGCGTCTGCAGGTCCTTAGGGCAGAAGGCAAGCGCCGTGACACCAGCCCCCTTCAGGAAGGCTTCCGCCTCCTGCGGCTTTGCCAGGCCGATATGCATTTCCGTCAGCATGCCGCCCTGATCGCGATGATAGGGGGCGGAGAGAACCCGGTTCTGCGTGAAGCGGAGGATCGGCACGCCCATTTCCGATGGCGCGGAGATCAGGCCGGGCGGCAGCTCGGCAAGCGGCGCCAGCGCCTCTTTCGATGTGCAGGAAAGCGCCTTTGTCGGCTCTGTCGCCTTCTGCGCGGCGTTCTCCATCTGCATTGAGACAAGGCCGCCGCCGACGGCCCAGACCGCCGGAACGCTTGCGAGTACGGTCATCACATAGACGAAGGCGACGGCGACATTCTCGCTGTCGCTGTTGGAGATGCGCCTGACGTCGATGATCAGCAGGGCGAGCGGCAGGATCGAAAGCAGGTTCGAGAAGGCAGAGCCGCGCACCTGAACCAGCGCGATCGCCCAGCTCGTGGCGAGCAGAAAGAGCAGGACCAGGTGGATTTGCACGCGGTCACGCTGAATGATGCGAAAGATGCAGACGGCGACGCCGAAGAGGCCTGCCGCATAGAAGGCGCCGACCGAGGTGGGATCGGTGCGCGCCAGCGCCAGGAGCGACTGGGCTTCCGAAATATGCCGCAGCCAGAGTTCGACCAGCATCGGATCGAGACTGCCCAACGGATCGCTCAGGCATTGCGGTGCGATGACGATCGCCGCACCGAAAACGCCGGCGCCGACAAAGGCGAGTGCGGCAAAGCGCAAGGGCCGACGCAAGCCGCTCGCAAAAACGGCCGAAAACAGCAGCAGGCCGCCACCAATCGCCGCCAGACTATAATAGCCGAGCGAGAGATTGTCGCAGGTGACCATCGAATAGAGCCGGGGCGGCACCGTTGCGAAGAAAAGAATGTTGATCGCAATCGTCAGCGACAGCCCGAAGGCCCGGGCGGCGATGGCGAAATTCTCGCCTTCCCATGCCCAGAGCAGGGCGACGGTGAGGCAGACGGCGGCGACGAAAGGGGTGGTCTCGGCGCCGATGGCGATGGCGACAGCCGCCGCAACGCCGGCGACCGCGTAGCTCCAACCGCGACGCTCGGGATCCACGAGCATCGCCACCATCGTCGCGACCAGCGCCAGTTGCGCATTGTGATGATCGATGGCGCCCGGGGCGAAGCGGTTTCCGGTGTAGATCGCCGGAGCGGTGAGACCGAGGGCGATATGCATGCCCGCAACGCCGCCGATCCGCCGGCCGGCAACGCCCATGGCGAGCATGGCAGGAAAGATGAGTGATACCGGCCAGACGGCGAGCGCCAGCGCCTCAGCGGTTTCACGCGGCGCAAACAGGCCGAAGAACCAGATCAGCGAAGCGATCGGCAGATCGATCAGCCTCGACCAGTGCATCAGCGTGCCGCCGGCAAGGCCGAGACGATATTGCATCAGATCGAACCAGCCCTGGCCGGCAAGAAAATCGCGAACCTCGACGAGACGCATGCCGTCGTCATTGTCGGGACCGACATAATCGGTGGCGCCGTGGAATTTGGTAACAAGGATAACGGCGGCGAGGATAACACTATAGGCAATGACAGCCGGCCACAGACGCGTCAGCAGCCCCCCGAGCCGGTTCCTGCGGGTGGCGGTGACGGCGGATGCATCAGCGATCGGCTGCACGGCGTTCATCGTGGTTAGCGCTTCGTTTCCAGATGCCCGAACCTTAACGGGCGCCGATCAAGAAAGTGTAAAGCCGTCTGCGGACGCAGCCGATTTTGCCTGCGTCATAGCGTCTTATTAACGCTGCGTGATTTAGGCTGGTGACGGCTTTCAATGTAACGAGTGTAGAGTCATGGCCCGAACGCTTACCCATCACCCGGACATTGCCGTCCTGCTTCCCTGCTACAACGAAGCTGCGACGATCGGCGCTGTGGTCCAGGGCTTCCGGGCGACGCTGCCGGATGCCGCGATCCACGTCTACGACAATAATTCCACCGACGGGACCGCGCTGCAGGCGATGCTGGCCGGAGCGCATGTCGTGCGCGAGCGGCGGCAAGGCAAGGGGCATGTCGTGCGCCGCATGTTCGCCGACATCGAGGCCGACATCTACATCATCGCCGACGGCGACGGAACCTATGCGCCTGGCGATGCCGAGGAGCTGGTGCGGACGCTTCTCACCGAGCGCGCCGACATGGTTGTGGGAACCCGGCGCGGCGTGCATGCCGATGCCGGCCGTCAGGGCCATGCGCTTGGCAACCGGCTTTTCAACCTGCTCTACCGGACGATCTTCGGCCCCGACTTCACCGATATCTTTTCCGGCTACCGCGCTTTCTCGCGCCGCTTCGTCAAGAGTTTCCCGGCGGTATCCGGCGGCTTCGAGATCGAAACCGAGATGTCGGTGCATGCTTCCCGGCTGAAGCTTCCGGTCAGCGAGCTGGAACTTGACTATGGCCGCCGCCCGGAAGGCTCGCATAGCAAGCTTTCGACGTTCCGCGACGGCGGAAAAATCCTCTGGATGTTCGCGATGCTGATGAAGGAAACCCGGCCCTTCGCCTTCTTCAGCGCGATCAGCGCAGCCTTCATGCTGACGAGCCTCGGCTTCATGACGCCGGTGCTGGCGGAATATTTCGACACGGGCCTCGTCAGCCGCATGCCGACCTGGGTGCTGTCGATGGCGCTGATGATGATCTCCTTCATGCTTTTTACCGCCGGCGTCATCCTGGATTCCGTGGCCCGGGCCCGGGCCGAGCAGCTTCGCATCCATTATATGAGCCTGGAGACCCCGAGTGCGGCCAAGACGCCGCTCGCCGACGCCAAACCGGCATCGCGTGAACGGCCCGGCAAGGCGGATGCGGCATGAGAAAGCTCGTCCGCTTTGCGATCGGCGGCGGCATCGGTTTCCTTGTCGATGCCGGCATGCTGGCGGCGCTGCTCCACCTGACGCCGCTCGGGCCGTTTCTGGCCCGGCTCGTCGCCATCGCGACGGCAATGGCGGCCACCTGGGCTTTCAATCGCAGCTTCACCTTCGATCGCTCCGGCCGTTCGCTTGCCGCCGAGGGCTTCCGCTACGGCTCGGTCGGCGTGACGGCAGCGCTGGTCAATTACGGGCTTTACTCTGCACTGCTGCTTTCGCTGCCCGCGCTTCAACCGCTGGCGGCCATGGTGATCGCCAGCGTCGCCTCGATGGTCTTCAGCTTCTTCGGCTATTCGCGCTTCGTCTTCCGCCCGGAATGAGCGGAATGATCAGACCGCCTCCCAGCCGTCCTTCTCGCTGGCGCGGTAGATCGCATCGATCACCTTCTGGTTCAGCTTCGAGTTTTCGAGCGTGACGATCTCTTCCTTGCCGTTCTTGACCGCGCGAGCGAAGGCCTCGACTTCGCGCCTGTATTGGCGGCTGTCCTGATAGCGGAAGATGCGCGATTCATTGTGGCTGCGATCGGCGAGTTCGATCTCTTCCGGCCCCCAGCGATTGGCGTTGAAGGGCGACTTCACCTCGATGTAACCTTCGGTGCCGTGGAAGACCATGACCTGGCGGTTGGCCATCTGTGTCGAGACATAAAAGCTCAGCTCGAAATCGCCGAAATCGGCCTTGACGCTCGAATAGACATCCGTGCCGAAATCCGGGTCGCGCTCAGTGATCGCCTGGACCCAGAGCGGCTCCTTGCCGGTGGAAAAACGCGTGCTCATGACGGGATAGACGCCGATATCGGGAAGGCCGCCGCCGCCGAGTTCAGGAACGTTGCGCATATTGGCGGGGTCGCGGTTGAAATAGGTGAAAGCGCCCTGCACATGCCGAAGCGAACCGATCGCACCCTCGCCGATCAGCGAACGCACCTTCTGCCAGACCGGGGAATAGGTGACCATATAGGCTTCGGTCACCACCACGCGGTTGCGGTCGCGGGCAGCGATCACCGCGTCGATATCGCCGGCCTTCAGCGCCAGCGGCTTTTCGCAGAGCACATGTTTGCCGGCATCAGCTGCCTTGATCGACCATTCGATATGCTGCGACGTCGGTAGCGGGATATAGACAGCGTCGATGACGTCGGAAGCCAGCATTTCTTCATAGGAGCCGAAGGCATGCGGCACGGAGAAGCGATCGGCCATCACCCTTGCCCGCGCCAGATCGCGGCTGGCAATCGCCGTGACGACGCAATTTTCCGCGTCCTGGATGGCGGGAACGACATTGTCGCGGCCGATCTTCGCCGTTGAAATGATACCGAAACGCAGCATGTGCGAGCCTCCCAAAACCGATATTCGCGAACCATATTCAGGCCTCCGCCGCGACGCAATGGCGCGACATGAAATTGCGGAAGCCGGGTTTGCCTGGCGCCGGGATCGCGCTAACTTGGCCGGACGGCGTTCCGCCGTTTCCGCGATTCAATACAGCCTTAGATATTTCACCCATTTTGGAGAGCCTTATGGAAATGCGCCGGCTTGGAAAAACAGGGCTTTCGATCGCGCCGATCGTGATCGGCGGCAATGTCTTCGGCTGGACGGCCGACGAGAAAACATCCTTTGCCATTCTCGACGCCTTCTTCGATGCCGGTCTCAACACGATCGATACGGCGGACGTCTATTCCGCATGGGTTCCCGGCAACAAGGGCGGCGATTCCGAGGAGATCATCGGACGCTGGCTGAAACAGGCCCGGATCTCTCGCGACAAGGCGGTCATCGTCACCAAGGTCGGCTCGGACATGGGCCAGGGAAAGACGCTCAAGGCGAGCTACATTCTGACGGCAGTCGAGGCGTCGCTGCGTCGGCTGCAGACCGACTATATCGATCTCTATCTCTCGCATTGGCCGGATGCCGACACGCCGCACGAGGAAACGCTCGGCGCCTTTGCAAAGCTGAAGCAGCAGGGCAAGATCCGCGCCATCGGCTGCTCGAACTATGATGCCGATCTGCTCCAGGCGTCCTTCGACGCAGCCGAGAAAGCCGGCCTGCCGCGCTACGACGTGCTGCAGCCGGAGTATAATCTCTACCAACGCGCCAGCTTCGAAGGGCCGCTTGCCGATCTCTGCGTCCGTCAGGATATCGGCGTCATCACCTATTTCGGCCTCGCCGCCGGCTTTCTCACCGGCAAATACCGCAGCAAGGCCGACACGCAGGGACGGGCGCGCGAAGGCCGTGTTTCGCAATATCTCGACGAAAAGGGCCTGCGCATTCTTGCCGCGATCGACAAGGTTTCCGCCGAGACTGGCGCCAAGCCGGCGGAAATCTCGCTTGCGTGGCTGTTGCGCAAGAAGGGCGTGACGGCGCCGATCGCCAGCGCGACCAGCCTGTCACAGCTCGAAAGCCTGGTGAAGTCGGCGACACTTTCCCTTTCCAATGATGCAATGGCGCTGCTCGACGAAGCCGGCGCTGAAAGAAAAGAGTCATGACCGTAACGATACGTGATGCCCGCCCCGAGGATGAAGCCCGCTGGCGCGAACTTTGGGCAGCCTATCTCGCCTTTTACGAGGTGACCATCGATGCCGATATCACCGACCAGACATGGCGCCGGGTCTTCGATCCGGCCTCGGCGATCGCGATGCGCGTCGCCGAGATCGACGGCAGGATCATGGGCTTTGCGCTTTTCCTGACGCATGAGGGCAGCTGGATCCGCGGCAGGGACTGTTATCTCGAAGACCTCTTCGTCGATGCCGGTGCGCGCGGCAGGGGCGTCGGCCGGGCGCTACTGGACGATCTCGTCGCACTCTGCAAGGCGAACGGCTGGTCGCGGCTCTATTGGCATACGAGCGAGCAGAACAAGACGGCCCGCGCGCTCTACGACAGCTATGTCGAGAGCGACGGCCACATCCGTTACCGCATCAGTTTCTGAGTGCCGGAAATCCTTCGTAGAAAACGGCGTGGTCACCCTCCCAGTTCGCCATGCCCGGCTTGGTCAGGATGCCGCGCGGCCTGACATAGCTCTGGATCACCCGCTTCGGCCGTTCGTGCCATTGAATGTTGAAGGCCCAGAGCTTTGGAAAGAAGCAGAGCGAGGCGTAGGGCAGATGGTCGTGGATCCACCAGGCGAGCCGCTGCCAGTCGCTTTCATCGCGATAGCGGTCGATCATCCAGGGCACGGCAATGCAGACGGCGGCGCCCATGCAGCCGTCGAGATCCCTGATATCCCAGATGTGATGCGCAGCCGTGGCGGCATTGGTGGAACAGTTCAGATTGTTCGCGTTGCCGAAGCGGTTGACCGCGGGCGAGCGGTAGCCGGAGCGGATGTGAAGACGCCCGAACGTCGCTTCCAGCGGCTCCAGCAGTTCCTCGCAAAGTCTTTTACCGGCTTCGATCGCCAAATCGGGATCCTCGGGGATATTGGGAATGCGGTAGAAATCGGCGATCTCCGAATGCAGGAAATCGCGGAAGAAGAAGTTTTGCGACAGGCGCACGCGGCCGAGATCCTCCAGACCTTTCATCGAACCCGGCTTTCGCATGATCTTTTCGTCCTCCACATCGGCGGCAGGATGATTGCTCGGCACGGTTTTCCAGTCCACCCGAAATCGATCGGGAACAAATTGCGCGATCTTCGCTTCTTAGTGTGTCGCCGCATTCGCGGCCTTTCCCAAAACAAGGATCGAGAAAATGGCCAAGGAAAAGACGTTGGAAGATCTCTTCTACGACACGCTCAAGGACATCTATTTTGCCGAGCGGCAGATATTGCGCGCCCTGCCGAAGATGGCGCGCGCCGCCCAGTCCTCCGAACTGAAGGCCGGTTTCCAGAAGCATCTCGAGGAAACCGAAGCCCAGGTCGAGCGCCTGCAGCAGGTTTTTGAAAAGATCGGCAAGCGCGCCCAGGGCAAGACCTGCGAGGCGATCCAGGGCATTATCGCCGAGGGCGAAGAGATCATGGAAGAATTCAAGGGCACACCGGCGCTGGATGCCGGGCTGATCTCGGCTGCCCAGGCGGTCGAGCACTATGAAATCGCCCGTTACGGCACGCTGAAGACATGGGCCGCAACGCTCGGCCAGAAGGATGTCGTCGCCCTGCTCGACCAGACGCTGCAGGAGGAAACGGCCACCGACAAGATCCTTACCAAGCTCGCTACGACGGCGGCAAACCAGAAGGCAAAAGCCGCCTGAGGAAACGAGGCAAACGAGCGGCGGCCCTCACCGGCCGCCCGCATCCCTCGCCACATATCTGAAGAAATCGATGAAGGCGCGCAGCGCCGGCCGCATTTGCCGCCGGCTTGGATAATAGACAAACGGCCCGGGATAGGGCGCGCACCAATCCTCCAGCACCCGCACGAGCCTGCCGGCCGACAGCTCGGTGTGCACCCGCATGTCGAAGAGATAGGCAAGACCGGCGCCGTTCAGCGCGGCAAGAAGGGCCAGCCGGTCCTCGCTGACAACAAGCGGTCCGTCGACCGCGACGATCAGTTCCTGCCCATCCTTTTCGAATTCCCAGCGATAGATGGAGCCGTTGGTGAAGCGTCGCTTGATGCAGCGATGATGGACGAGATCGCGCGGGTGCTCCGGCTTCGGATAGCGCTCGAAATATTCGGGCGAGGCCGCAATCACCGTCGTCAGATTGGGCGAGATTCTGACGGCGATCATATCGGCCTCCAGGCTCTCCTCCAGCCGGATGCCCGCGTCGAAACCCTCCTTGACGATGTCGGTGAAGCCGTCCTCATTGGCGATCTCCAGCGTGATATCGGGATAGGCGTTGAGAAAATCACCAAGGCGCGGGGCGAGCAGGATATCGGAGGCAAAGCGCGGCGCAGTGACGCGCAGGTTTCCGGCCGGTTTGCCGCGCGTATCGTTGACCGCCTCCAACGCGACGCCGATCTCCTCGAGCGCCGGACGCAACCTTTCGAGAAGCAGCCGGCCTTCCTCCGTCGGCGCGACACTGCGGGTCGTGCGCGCCAGAAGCCTGACGCCGAGACTTTCCTCCAGGCTCGATATGGCATGGCTGACCGCCGACGGTGCGACGAGCAGTTCCTTGGCCGCGGCCCGGAAGCTGCGATGTTCCGAGACGGCAGCGAGAACGGCGAGTTGAGAGAGTTGCCTTCTGTTCATTGATCGAAATCATAGAACAGGCTGTTAGAAACTGCATGCATTTTTTGATTGATGCGGTGCCGATATAGTCTGCCCGTACCGCCATGATCCCCCAGGCGGTTCGACGCCAGCTCAGAAAAGGAGCGCATCATGAAAACCAGAAAACTCGGAAACGATCTCACGGTCTCTGCCGTCGGCCTCGGCTGCATGGGCATGAGCTTTGCCTATGGCGCCAGCGACGAAGCGGAATCGGTGAGGACACTGCACCGCGCCGTCGATCTCGGCGTCACCTTCTTCGACACGGCCGAGGTCTATGGCCCCTTCACCAACGAGGTTCTTCTCGGAAGAGCGCTGAAGCCCTTCCGTGACCGCGTGGTGATCGCCACCAAATTCGGCTTCAAGATCGATACCAGCCAGGCCGGCGCTGCCGCCATCGCCGGCGTCGACAGCCGTCCCGAACATGTACGTGCTGTCGCCGAGGCCTCACTCAAGCGTTTGGGCATCGAGACCATCGATCTGCTCTACCAGCACCGGGTCGACCCCAACGTGCCGATCGAGGACACGGTCGGCGCCATGGCCGAGCTTGTGAAGGAAGGGAAAGTTCGCGCCCTCGGCCTCTCGGAAGCCGGCAGCGCCACGATCCGCCGCGCGCATGCGGTCCATCCAATCGCAGCGCTGCAGAGCGAATATTCACTGTGGACGCGTGATCCCGAAGAGGATGTGCTTGCCACCTGCCGCGAACTCGGCATCGGTTTCGTGCCTTACAGCCCGCTCGGCCGCGGTTTCCTGACAGGAGCGATCCGCAAGGCCGACGACCTTGCCGCCGACGATTTCCGCCGGCAGGTACCGCGTTTCCAGGCCGACAATTTCGATGCCAATGCGGCGCTTGTCGCAACGCTCGAAAAGCTTGCGGCTGCAAAAGGCGTGACGGCGGCGCAGCTGGCGTTGGCCTGGGTGCTGAACCAGGGCGACGACATCGTGCCAATCCCCGGCGCGCGCAAGCTTCACCACCTCGAACAAAATGTCGCTGCTGCCGATATCACGCTCAGCGCGGAGGAGCTCGATCAGCTCGGCGAAGCGATCCCAGCGGCACAGGTCGCCGGCAAGCGCTATTCGAATGCCTCGCTTGCCATGACGAACATTTGAAAAATGGACAAGCCCGGCCGGTCGCACAGGTCGGGCTTGCCTTCGCGGCCGGCGAAACTATCTAACCTCATCTCGGAGAACGGGATGGAAACATGTCGGACAGGCAGGCAGTCGAACAGACGGTTCATCTCTATGTCGAAGGCATGGCCTTCGCCAATGCGGCAGCCTTGAAGAAGGCCTTTCACCCGAAAAGCTCGATCATCGGCTATTACCAGAATGCCGTCGAATGGTTGACGCGGGACGAATTTATCGCCGCGATCCTGGCCGAGGAGCCGGCCCCTCCCGGCACGCAGCCTTTCATGGACATTCAGAACGTCGATGTCGAGGGTGACGCTGCAAGCGTGAAGGTCACCGACGATTTCGCCGGAATGCGCTTCACCGACTATCTTTCGCTGCTGAAGATCGAAGGCCGATGGGTGATAGTCAGCAAACTCTATCATCTGCACACATGAAAGGACCGGCCGCTTGTGCGACCGGTCCAATCTATCTTCGGCAGATGAAGCTCAGCTTCTGAGGACGCCGCCGGTGAATTTCGTGACGCTCGCCACGATCTTCTGCGTCAGCGCCTCGAAATCCTCGTCGGTCAGCGTACGATCGACCGGCTGGATCTGAACCTCGACCGCTACCGACTTCTTGCCCTCGCCGACCGATGCGCCCTCGAAGATGTCGAAGACGTTGACGCCGGTGATGAGCTTGCGGTCGGCGCCGGTCGCAGCCTTGACGATCGCGCCTGATTCCACCGTCTTGTCGACGACGAAGGCGAAGTCGCGCTTGACGGCCTGGAAGGGCGACAGATCGAGCGCCGGCTTGGTGCGGGTCGCCTTCTTTTTCGGCTCCGCCATGGCATCGAGATAGACTTCGAAGCCGCAGAGAGCCCCGGAGACATCAAGGGTTTCCAGCGTCAACGGATGGAATTCGCCGAAATAGCCGAGCACGATCTTCGGCCCCATCTTGATCGTGCCGGAGCGGCCGGGATGAAACCATTCCAGGCCGCCCTGATCGATCTGGATATTACCCATCGGCAGGCCGCAGGCTTCGATGACGGCGAGCGCATCGGCCTTGGCGTCGAAGACGTCGACCGGCTTGCCACCGCCCTTGGCGACGTTCGACCACATGCGGCCGGCGCCAGCGAGCGAGGCCGTGCCGCGGCGGATGCCGCCGGCGACGCGGCGCTGGCCTTCCGGCCGGTCGTTTTCATAGGTGCCGGAGACTTCGAAGATAGCGACGTCGGCGTAACCCTTGTCGGCATTGCGCTGAGCCGCCGTCAGCAGACCCGGCAGCAAGGACGGGCGCATGTCGGACATTTCGGCGGCGATCGGATTGGCAAGCTTGAGGGCTGGCGAACCGCCGCCAAAGAGCTTGGCATGTTCCTCCGGAATGAAGGACCAGGTGACGGCTTCCAGCATACCGCGCGCGGCCAGCGCCCGCTTGGCCGCACGGGTGCGGATTTGCAGAGTCGTCAGGATCTTGCCGTTGACGGCGGAATGGCTTTCGAGCGGCGCCGGCTTGATATTGTCGACGCCATGGATGCGCATGACTTCCTCGACCAGATCGGCCTTACCGTCGACATCCGGGCGCCAAGAGGGAACGGCGACGGAGACGCGCTCGCCGGAACCGGAGACCGTGAAACCGAGCCGCGACAGGATCGTATTGCTTTCCTCATTCGAGACGTCGAGGCCGGTCAGGCGCTTCACCTCCGAATAGGGAAAATCGACGACCTTCGGTTCGTAGCCGTGATAGCCGACAATCTCGGCCCTAGCGGCGGTGCCGCCGCAGAGTTCCAGCACCAGTTCCGTCGTGCGTTCGAGGCCGGGAACCATGTATTCCGGATCGACGCCGCGTTCGAAGCGATAGCGGGCATCGGTGATGATGCCGAGGCTGCGGCCCGACTTGGCGATGTTCATCGGATCCCACAGAGCGGATTCGATCAGCACGTCCACGGTGTCGTCGTCGCAACCGGAATGTTCGCCGCCCATGATGCCGCCGATCGATTCGATGCCCTCCTCGTCTGCTATGACGACATTGTTGGGGCCGAGCCTGTATTCGCGCTGGTCGAGCGCCAGCACGGTCTCCCCTTCCCTGGCGCGGCGGACAGTGAGGCTGCCCTTGATCTTGGCGGCGTCGAAGACGTGGATCGGCCGCCCCTGATCGAAGGTCATGTAATTGGTGATATCAACCAGCGCATTGATCGGGCGCAGGCCGATGGCGGTGAGCCGCTGCTGCATCCAGCGCGGGCTCGGGCCGTTCCTGACGCCGCGCACGAGACGCAGGGCAAAGCCGGGGCAGAGCCGGGGATCATCGAGATCGAGCGTCAGCTTCACCGGCGTTTCGCCTTCCATAGCGAAGGACGGCGCGGGCCGCGTCTTCAGCGTGCCGAGACCGGAGGCGGCGAGATCACGGGCGATGCCGTGGATCGAGGTGCAGTCCGGCCGGTTCGGCGTCAGGTTGATCTCGATGACGGGGTCGTCGAGATGGGCGTAAGCTGCATAGCTCTGACCGACCGGCGCATCATCAGGCAGATCGATGATGCCGTCATGATTGTCGGATATCTCAAGCTCCTTTTCGGAGCACATCATACCGCGGCTCTCGACGCCGCGGATATTGCCGACGGCCAGCGTCACCTCGATACCAGGAACATAGGTTCCAGGTGCGGCAAAGGCGCCGACGAGGCCGGCGCGTGCATTCGGGGCACCGCAGACGACCTGCACCGGCGCGCCGAATCCGGTATCCACCATCAGCACCTTCAGGCGATCGGCTTGGGGATGTTTTTCCGCCGACAGGACCTTGGCGATGACAAAGGGCTTGAACGCCGCCTTGTCGTCGACATCTTCGACTTCCAACCCGATCTCGGTGAGGCGGGCGCAGATTTCATCCAGCGTGGCATCCGTTTCGAGATGCTCTTTCAGCCAGGAGAGCGTGAATTTCATCGTCCCAAATCTCCGTTCAAGCGCTCAGACCGCCGAACAGCGTCGGCATGTCGAGCGGGCGGAAGCCGTAATGCGTCATCCAGCGGACGTCGGCGTTGAAGAAGTCGCGCAGGTCGGGCATGCCGTATTTCAGCATGGCGATGCGATCGAGGCCCATGCCCCAGGCAAAACCCTGATATTCGTCCGGATCGAGCCCGCCATAGCGCAGCACGTTGGGGTGGACCATGCCGCAGCCGAGGATCTCCATCCAGTCGGTGCCTTCGCCGAATTTTACGATCGGGCCGGAGCGGTCGCACTGGATATCGACCTCGAAGGAGGGCTCGGTGAAGGGGAAGAAGGACGGACGGAAACGCATCGTCACGCTGTCGACCTCGAAGAAGGTCTTGCAGAATTCTTCCAGCACCCAGCGGATGTTGGCGACATTGGCCTTCTTGTCGATGACCAGTCCCTCGACCTGATGGAACATCGGCGAATGCGTGGCGTCGCTATCCTGGCGGTAGGTCTTGCCGGGAATGATGATGCGGATCGGCGGCTGCTGCGCTTCCATGGTGCGCACCTGCACCGGCGAGGTATGGGTGCGCAGGACCTTGCGCTCACCATTCTCATCCGGATTGAAGAAGAAGGTGTCGTGCATCTCGCGAGCCGGATGGCCTTCGGGGAAGTTCAGTGCGGTGAAATTGTAGTAGTCCGTCTCGATATCGGGACCTTCGGCGATCGAGAAACCCATGTCGGCGAAGATCGCGGTGATCTCGTCGACGATCTGGCTGATCGGATGGATGCGGCCGCGCTCGGCGGGCGAGGAGCGCACCGGCAGGCTGACATCGACCGTCTCGGCCTTCAGCCGCGCATTGACCGCCGCAACCTTCAGCACCGACTTGCGCTCGGCAATGGCGTCCGTCACCGCATTCTTCAGGGCGTTGATCGCAGCCCCCCGGGTCTGGCGTTCCTCCGGCGTCATGGCGCCGAGCGTCTTCAGCAGTTCGGAGACGGAGCCCTTCTTGCCAAGCGCGGATACGCGCACGGCTTCCAGAGCTGTCTCGTCATTGGCGGCCGCGATTTCCGCGAGCAGCGATGAGTTGAGCTGGTCGATATCTGACATTGTTACTTCTTTCCGTCCAGTATCAGGCGGGGATCGGGAGGCAGGCGGCGCCGACGGGCGCAAGGAATATAAAGAAAGAAAAACCCGCGCTAGCCCAAACCAGCGCGGGTTTCCCAAAATTAAAAAAAGCGTCAAGCTTGGGAAGCGCTGGTTACCGAACCGCGCCTTCAAACTCGTTCGCCGTGCCGGTTTCCTTGAGATATTCAAGGGCCTTCTTGGCAGCAGCAACCAGGGCGCCGAATGCTTCCGGCTCGTGGATCGCCATGTCGGAGAGAACCTTACGGTCGACTTCGATGCCGGCCTTGTTCAGGCCGTCGATGAAGCGGCCATAGGTCAGGCCGAATTCACGAACGGCAGCGTTGATGCGCTGGATCCAGAGCGCACGGAAGTTGCGCTTGTTGACCTTGCGGTCGCGGTAGGCGTACTGCTTGGCGCGATCGACGGCGGCCTTGGCGGTACGGATGGTGTTCTTGCGGCGGCCGTAGAAGCCCTTCGCCTGCTTCAGAACCTTCTTATGCTTGGCGTGGGCTGCGACGCCTCTTTTTACACGTGCCATTTCATGATCTCCTTAATCTAACGCGTTACCGGAATAGTCTCAGAGACCGTTCGGCAGATAGTTCTTTACGACCTTGCGGCCATCGGGTTCTGCGAGAACCATCGTGCCGCGTGCATCGCGAATGAACTTGTTCGTGCGCTTGATCATGCCATGGCGCTTGCCAGCCGCAGCCGCCTTGACCTTGCCGGATGCGGTGATCTTGAACCGCTTCTTGGCAGCAGACTTCGTCTTCATCTTGGGCATTTTGCTACTCCTTCTGTCCTCCATGCGCGCTTCATCAAAAAGCCCTCCTCGCGAAGTCCGGTTCTCCGGCCGTCGCAACAAGGTGCGGGAGCGTTTGTTGTTGATCTGCGGCATCGGCGACGAACCGTTCCGCAAGCATTCGAAACTGCCACGGCATGCCCTGCCGGTCAGTTCGGACGCGCGCTTATAACCGCAGCGCCACGAAAGTGCAACGGGGCCACGGAGGAATCTTCGGCTATGCATGTCGCCCGGAAGCGTGCGGCGGTTCCGGGATAACGACATGCATAAAACAAAGGCCGAAGATAGGATGGCCGAACGCACAAAAGCCGCCCTTGCGGACGGCCTCGGGCAAAAAGTGACTGGCGCTTACTTCGGCGCCAGCACCATCATCATCTGACGGCCTTCGAGCTTGGGCTCGGCCTCGACCTTGGCAATCTCGGTCGTATCCGCCTTGACCTGCTGCAGAAGCTTCATGCCGAGTTCCTGGTGGGCCATTTCGCGGCCGCGGAATTTCAGCGTCACCTTCACCTTGTCGCCTTCGTCGAAGAAGCGGCCCATCGCCTTCATCTTCACCTCATAATCATGGGTGTCGATGTTCGGACGCATCTTGATTTCTTTGACTTCGACGATCTTCTGCTTCTTGCGCGCCTCGGCAGCCTTCTTCTGGTTGGCGTATTTCAGCTTGCCCAGATCGAGGATCTTGCACACCGGCGGTTCGGCATTGGGGGAAATTTCGACAAGATCGAGGCCGGCTTCTTCCGCCATTCTCAAGGCCTGGTCGGTAGGCACGACGCCCATATTCTGTCCGTCAGCCGCGATCAGCTGAATTTTGGGAATGCGGATTTCACGATTCGAGCGCGGTCCGTCCTTCACGGGCGCATCGGTCTTAAAAGGTCTGCGAATGGTCGTATTCTCCTCGCGTTGTTTCGGAACGTTGCAGCGGCGCACGCTCAATCAGGGTGCACAAACCTATCTCGTTATCGCTGCAACGGAGTCAATATCATCCTTTAGCGGAAAAATCACCAGCTGTCAGCCTGCCAAGAATCTGTTTTATAGGCCGAAACAACAGGAGGTTTCGCCGATGTCCGATCAGATCAGCAATGCCCTACCGCAGTTCCTGACTGTCGGCGAAGGCAAGGCGGCACGGGAGATCGCCATGCTCCTGCGTCCGGCGCAGGCCGGCAATGCTGCCCCATCGCTCGTTTGGCTATCCGGCTACCGTTCCGACATGAGCGGCACCAAGGCTGCGGAGATCGATGGACTGGCGGCCGAACTCGGTGTCGCCTGCATCCGCCTCGACTATTCCGGCCACGGGCTTTCCGGCGGCAGTTTTCGCGACGGCACGATCTCGCGCTGGCTGGAGGAAGCGCTTGCCGTCATCCGCCATGTTGCGCCCGAGCGCATCAT
This sequence comes from Rhizobium sp. CBN3, assembly GCF_030518245.1. Taxonomy (NCBI): domain Bacteria; kingdom Pseudomonadati; phylum Pseudomonadota; class Alphaproteobacteria; order Hyphomicrobiales; family Rhizobiaceae; genus Rhizobium; species Rhizobium sp. CBN3. The sequence continues at coordinate 20,668 of NZ_JAULSE010000006.1, read as the reverse complement.
TCTCGTCGGCTCGTCGATGGGCGGCTGGATTGCGCTCCGGCTGGCGCAGGAACTCGCCCGACAGGGTGGTCCGAAGCTCGCCGGCATGGTGCTGATTGCCCCGGCGCCCGATTTCACCTCCGAACTGATCGAGCCGAACCTTAAGGCCAAGGAGCGCAAGTCGCTGGCGGAGCGCGGCTATTTCGAAGAGCGCTCGCAATACAGTCCGGAACCGAACATCTATACGCGGGCACTGATCGAGGACGGGCGCAAGAACCGGGTGCTCGACGGAATGATCGAGACGGGTTGCCCGGTGCATATCCTCCAGGGCATGAAAGATCCCGACGTGCCGCATGCGCACGCGATGAAGCTTCTGGAGCACCTTCCCGCCGACGATGTGGTGCTGACCTTCATCCGCGACGGCGACCACCGCCTTTCCCGCCCCGGCGACATCGCCCTTCTCCTCAGTGCCGTCAAAGGCATCATTCGTTCATCAATAAATATGCAGATGCCCATTTGAATGGCACCGACCGAGAAATTCGCCTAACGCAAGCCGCCAACCCGTTGCATTTTAACCATGTTGGCGCGTCGCACAGCGCTCCCAAGAAGTAACGATTGACTCTTCTCGGCCCTCTCTATTAACAGTTTGTTAATAATTAAGGGGCGATCGAGGAAAGAGCGGGCGTGCGATTCAAAGGTATCTTTGTGGCCATGATGGCCGTGTTTGCGATGGCGCCTGCCGCCATCCCAGCTCCAAGCAGAAATGCTTCCATGGTAACAGGCAACGCCACCTCACAGCCGATCGGCCATTATGATTTCTGTCAGACCCACAGCAGTGAATGCGGCGCAAACCGCAATGCGGGTCCGGTCGAGATGACGCCTGCGAAGTGGTCGCTTGTGCGTTCGGTCAATGCCACGGTCAACAGCACGATCAAACCGATGACCGACAAGGAAATCTACGGCAGGGACGAGGTCTGGGCCTATCCGACGACCGCCGGCGACTGCGAGGATTTCGCGCTCTTGAAGCGCCGCATGCTGATCCAGCGCGGATTTTCGGCCGCCGATCTGCTGATGACCGTCGTGCGCAAGCCCGACGGTGAAGGCCATGCCGTCCTGACGCTGCGTACCGCCGAGGGCGATTTCGTGCTCGACAATCTCGCTGCCGACGTGAAGCCCTGGTTTGCGACGGCCTATACTTTCGTCAAGCGCCAGTCGAGCTACAATGCCGGCCGCTGGGTCACCATCGAGAACGGCCGCGACCTTCTGGTCGGCGCTCTTCGCTAAGAATTTCGAGGGGGACGTGGGGAAAGGCCGGCGAAAGCCGGCCTTTTGCTTTTGGGGATTGGAGGCGCGTCGTCGTTAGCTTTCGCAGTCGTCGTCCTTCGAGGTCCGTGCTGTGCACCTCATTGAGGGCTGATCGTCTGCGTGCCGCGGGAGATGAGGTGTTGATATGCCGCACCGTCTCCCGGCCCTTCGCTTGGGCTCAGGGCGTTCGTCGCTGCAATCGATTCGCCGGATCGATTGCTCGGCTTTGCCGACCGCTCCTCATCCATTCCCGATCAGGATACCGGCGGCGAGGACCAGGCTGCCGCCGAGCACGACCTGGAAGGCGGCGCGCAGGAATGGGGTTTCCATGTAGCGGTTCTGGATGAAGGCGATTGCCCAGAGTTCGAAGAAGACAATGATGGCCGCGGTGATCGTTGCCGTCCAGAAATGCGGGATCAGATAGGGCAGCGCATGACCGAGGCCGCCGAGCGCCGTCATGATGCCGCAGGCAAGGCCACGCTTGACCGGCGAGCCCCGGCCGGAGATCTTGCCGTCGTCATGGGCGGCTTCGGTGAAGCCCATCGAGATGCCGGCGCCGACGGAAGCCGAAAGACCGACGAGGAAGGTCTGCCAGGTATCCTGAGTGGCGAAGGCGGCGGCAAAGATCGGCGCCAGCGTCGAGACAGAGCCGTCCATCAAGCCGGCAAGACCCGGCTGCACATAGGTGAGCACGAATTGCCGGTGCGCCGTCTCGTCCTCGTCGCGCCTGATATCCTCAGGCGTGTGTTTGTCGCCAAGCATGCGGGCAATATCCTCATGCCCCTGCTCGGCGAGCGCAAGGTCGCCGAGCAATTCACGCGTCGAGGCGTCGGTGGTGCGCTTTGCCGCTTCGACATAAAAACGATAGGCCTGCTCCTCCATCGCCTCGGTCTCCTGCCGCATCGCATCGAGTGACAGGTTGGCTCTCAGCCAGTCCGGCTTGCGCTCGTAAAAGCCCTGCACGTGCTCGCGTCGGATCAGCGGGATACGCTCGCCGAAACGCTGGCGGTGGATTTCGAACAGCGATTTGCGGTGCGTGTCCTCGACCTCGGCCATATCTTCAAAGACCTTGGCCGAAGCCGGAAATTCAGGGCGCAGCCTATCGGCATAGGCGAGATAGATGCGGGCGTCGTCTTCCTCAGAGGCAATCGCGAGGGCGAGAATCTCCTGCTCAGAGAGCGAGTCAAACGATCGTTTCGGCGACCTGAAAAAACGCGCCAGCATAAACTTCTCCAACAATTTAGAATAATTCTAAACCTAAGCAAGGAAGCGATGGTGGTCAAGTGGCCCGGGCGGACCGGCTGACAGATTGCCGCAACCCGCACGAGCGGCTTTGGTTCGCTGAGGTAAAGACCTATATGAGAGGCGCCGCATCATGCGGCGCCGGGGTTTATGATGAACAATGACATTCAGGGCCGCCCTGCCCATGTCGCGGCGATCCGCGAAAAGGCGGAGGCCGAGATGCGAGCGATGGGGGTCGACGAGGCCTTTATCGGCAGGCTGGTTGAGACGTTTTACGGGCGTGTGCTGGAGCATCCCGATCTCGGCCCGGTGTTCGATGCGCGGCTTTCCGGCCGCTGGCCGGAGCATCTGGAGAAGATGAAGAGCTTCTGGTCGGCCGTCGCCTTCCGCAGCGGCGCCTATGGCGGCAAGCCGGTGCAGGCGCATACCGCCGTTCAGAACCTGACGGCCGATCTTTTTCCGAAGTGGCTGTCGCTGTTTGCCGCAACGCTCGACGATGTCGCCCCCTCGCCGGAAGCCAAGGACTGGTTCATGGCGACCGCAGAGCGGATCGCCAAAAGCCTGACGCTGTCGCTATTCTACAATCCCGCTCTCGACGATCCCGCGAAAAAGGTAGGCTGATCACTGCCTTGCGGAAAAGGTCGCGCCGGCGCTTGCGGCGACAACCAAGGCAGTTCCGGCCATCTGCAGCAGCGTCATCGGCTGGGCTAGGACGACGAAACCTGCGAGCGCCGCGATAGCAGGCTCGAGGCTCATGAGAATGCCGAAGGAGGCTGTCGGCATGCGCCGCAGGGCGATCAGTTCCAGCGTGTAGGGCAGCAGCGGCACAAGAATGGCAAGGCCCGCCATTTCAACCAGGCCGTAAGCATCGAGCTGCGGCACGGCGCCGGCAAAGCCGAAGGGGGTGGCGACAAGCGCGGCGACCATCAACGACATGGACAGCCCTTCCAGCCCCTTGAAGCTCGCGCCGATCTTTTTCGTCAGGACGATATAGATCGCCCATCCGGTTCCCGCGCCGAGCGCAAAAAGAATGCCCCCGATATCGCCGACCCAGCCTTCACCGTCATGGGCGAGGGCCAGAACGCCAAGTGCTGCAATCAGCGGCCAGAGGAGACGCCGGCTGAGGCCATAGCCGATGGTCGCTACGGACAGCGGGCCGAGAAAATCGATCGCCACGGCCAGACCGAGCGGAATGCGCTCGATCGCCGCGAAGAAGCTCATGGTCATCAGCGCTGTCGTCGCGCCGAGAACCAGTGCGCTCGTCCATTGCGCCCTGTTGTAGCTGACGATGCGCGGCCGCACGACCAAGGCGAGAATGATGGCCGCAAAAGCCAGGCGCAGCCAAGAGGCGCCGGCCGGTCCATAGGTTGAGATGGCGGAGGATGAGAGTGCGGCGCCGAACTGGATCGACGACATGGACAGGAGGCACATCAGCCCACCGGCCGCTACCCCGCCAAATGCTATTGACGCCTTTGCAGTCAGCGTGCCCGCTCCGGCATTTGCTCTTTCTTCCATGCTCGCCCCCGATTGTGCGCTGTTCTTACGAAGACGGCTCAAGAGCGGCAAATTCAAACTTCTGATCGAGGCAGTAAAAGGCCTTATGCATCAGAGGCGGCCAGCCAGGATGAGTTCTTCGGCTTCCTCAAAACTCATGTCGAAGACCTTCCTGCCGATGTCGAAGCTGAAGCCGTTACGGGCGAAGGCGGAAAGTTCTTTGGCCTTTCGCTTTTCGTCAAGCTCGACGCGGCGGAAGGGGCCGAAGGCGCGTTTGCGGGCAAATATCGCCGCGGCGTAGAGATCGTCGGCCTCCTCAAGGGCGGCCTCGACCTTATCGCCAGCGACGCCCTTGGCCGCAAGTTTCCGGGCGATGGCGCGCTTCGATTTGCCGCCGCGCAGCTGGGAGCGCGTGCTGATCTCGGCATAAGCGCCATCATCGAGCGCCTTGTTGTCATAAGCGAATTTGACGACGAAATCGGCAAGGGCCTTGAGTTGCGCCGCGCCGATATCCTCGAACTTCTCCTTCGCCTTGCGGGTGATGGCGTCAAGCAGCTGTTTTTCCGTCATCATCCGCCGTTCCAAGCGATAGATAGCGGAGTTGCGGGCCCAGCTCAGCATGCGGGGCGTCGGAATGTCGGATGGAACGGTCTCGTCGGTCATATCAAACGATCAGGCTTCCAGACCTTTGAGGACATTGGCGACATTGAGGCCGATCTCCGGCACGCCGTAACCGCCCTCCATGCAGGTGACGACGGGCAGGCCAGCGGCGGAGATCATCTCTCCCATGCGAGTGAAATCGTCGGATTTCAGTTGGAAGAAGGAAATCGGGTCGCGCTCGAAAGTGTCGACGCCAAGCGCCACAACGATCGCCTCGGCGCCGAAGGCCTTGATGCGGGCGAGCGCATCGGCAAGGGCCGAAGACCAGACCTGCCAGGGCGTGTGCGGCGGCATCGGATAGTTGCGATTGGTACCCGTACCCTGCCCTTCGCCTTCCTCGCCGGCATGGCCGAGGAAATAGGGAAAGGCAAACAGGGGATCGCCATGCAGCGAGGCGGTGAAAACATCGCCTCTGTGATAGAAGAGATCCTGCGTGCCGTTGCCGTGATGGAAATCGACATCGAGCACGGCGACCTTCTTCGCACCGTGATCGATGAGCCGCTGGGCCGCGACGCCCGCATTGTTGATGAAACAATAGCCGCCGAAAAGATCGATGCCGGCATGATGGCCAGGCGGCCGGCAAAGCGCAAAGGCGAAACGGTTGCCGGCATTCAGCCAATCCGCGGCTGTGACGGCGCAACGCATTGAGGCGATCGCCGCTTCATAGGAGCCCTTGGTGATGGAGGTGTCGGCGGCATTGGCGTAATGACCGATTGCGCCGACGATATTGTCGGGCACGCGCTGGCTGGTGCGGCGGACCGGGAAGGAATTGGCGATCGCCTCGCCCTCGAAGCCGGCCGCCACCCAGCGATCCCAGACGGTGTCGAGAAAATCGAGATAGGCGGGATCATGCACCTTTCGGGCCGTATCCAGCCCATGCGCATCCGGCGCCACAACATCGGCAAAACCCGCTTCCTTGACCGCCGCCAGGATCCACTCGGCCCGAAACGGCGCCTCGAAGGGCGTTACCAGCTGGCCGGCATAGAGCTCGGTCCTGGCATCACGCAGCTTGTGGTCTTCGGAATAGATGACGCGCATTTCGGATCCTGTCCTTGATTGGAATTCGAGATTTACATGGGTCGGCCGCGACAAAAAAGCTGGCGCGGCGCCCTTGATCGCCAAAGTGAATGACTTCACCCTTCGCGATGTTTTGAGTGCGAAGGAAACTGCCCGTATGAAAGTGCTGATGGTCGATGTCGACGGCGTGCTCATCCATGGCCGTCCGGCCGACGGGCTGCCCCACTTCACCTATCTCGAGCGCGATCTCGGCCTGCGACCCGATCTGCTGCAGCAGGAGTTTTTCCAGGTTCACTGGGGCGACATCATCATCGGTCGCGAAGCACTGGAGCCAAGGCTCGCCGGCGTGCTCGCAAAGATCGCGCCCCATCTCAGGGCCGCGGCGCTGATCGACTACTGGTTCGAAAACGATTCCCGGCTCGACCGCAATCTGTTGGCGGATCTCGCCGCTCTCAGGCGAAGCGGAGTCACTCTCTTCCTGGCGACCAACCAGGAGCACAGGCGGGCGCGTTACCTGATGGAACAGCTGGGCCTTGGCGCCCATTTCGACGACATCATCTATTCGGCAGCACTCGGACACAGCAAACCGTCGCCCGACTTCTTCCGGATGGCGACCGAACGTGCCGGCGTTCTGGCCGCGGAGATCGCCTTCATTGACGATATGGCGGCGAATGTCGAAACGGCGCGGCAGTTTGGTTGGAACGCGGCGCAATGGACGGCGGGGGCGACGTTGGCCGGGGCGCTTCCCATGTTTGCAAGGTGGGCATGAGCAGCAATGGCGCAATCAGGCGAGCCGCTTGTAGAACAAGGTGGTGCCGCAAAAGCCGCCTTCCGGCCACAGAGCATAATCGGGGATGACGCCGACGCGCTGCCAGCCCAAGCGGGGATAGATCGCCTCGGCATCGCTGCCGGTTGCCGTGTCGAGCACGAGCAGGGTCTTGCCGCGGGCGGCCGCCTCGCGTTCGGCGGCTTCCATCAGCAGCCGGGCAAGGCCGCGCCCGCGGGCGGAACGATGCACCAGGAGCTTCTTCAGATCGCCGCGATGCGGCTGGTTCGGCATCTGCGCGGCGCTCACCTGCACCGTGCCGACGATCCGGCCATCGAGTTTGGCGACCAGCAGTAGACTGCTGCCGGCGGCGACTGCATCTGCAACGTCCAGCCAATAGGGCTCGGCATCTTCCAGTCCATAGGGCTGCATGAAGCCGACGGAAGCGCCGCCCGTGACGCAATCGGCCAGTACTTCCGAGAGGGCCGGAATTGCAGCGCGGGCCTCCTCGGCAGAAAGGATGCGAATGTCAGGCATGGTCTTCTCCTGAAATGAAGGTCGTCATCGGCCGCCGCGATCGAGCACGACGCAATAGCGCGCCGGGGCATTGCCGGGATTATGGAAGGAATGGCCCTCGCCGACGGGCATGAACAGGCAGTCGCCTGGACGCAGCCGGTAGACCGTCTCACCCGCAGTCATCTCCAGCTCGCCATCGAAGAGCCAGACATGCTGCGTCATGTCATGGGATGCCGCATGCGGTGGGAAGCTGACGCGGGCGCCGGGTGGAAATTCGACTTCGACGATATCGACGGCGGAGCCGGTGCCGGGCGCCGATACCGCGCGCCTGAGATAACCGGTTTCCGGATCGCGCCAAACCTGCTGCTCCTGCCGCCGCGCCAGCGGCGAGGCTTGCTGCCCCTCCTCTGCAAAGAAGGCTGAGAGCGACAGGCCGAGCGCGGCGCAGACCCTTGCCAGCAGCGAGGCGGTCGGGCTCGCCTCCGCCCGCTCTATGCGCGAAATCATCGCGCGGCTGACGCCAGACGCCTCGGAAAGCTCATCCAGCGTCAGGCCCTTTTCCAGCCGCAAGGTGCGAATGCGGCTGCCGATCGCCTGTTCGAGTTCCTGTTCCATCGCCGATCCAAGATTCTACTATAAGAGAAACACCTTATCTCATCGTGGAATCAAGCGTCTTTTTGATGCGTCGTCGCGCTTGCCTTCACCGCCGTGCCGCCGATATATGGCAGCGGCGCTTGGAGAGCGGAGGACATCATGGACGGCAGCTTGCAGAACATCGAAATCACAGGAAACTTCACGGCCGCCGCCTGGGACCGGATCAAGCCTCTCATGGCCGAGATCGAGCGATTGCCGCTCCTGGAACGGCTTTCGGACGGCACGCTGCCGCCGGAGGTTTTCCGTCACTACATCCTGCAGGACGCAATCTATCTGAAGCATTATGCCCGGTGCCTCGCCATCGTCGCGGCCAAGGCGCCCGACAATGCACAGGTGCTGCGCTTCCTCGGTTCGGCGCAGAAGGCCATCACCGTCGAGCAGGGCCTGCATGCAGGCTTCCTCTCGCAATTCGGCATTTCGAGCGCGGATGTGACGGCCGCCGAGCCCTCGCCTTCCTGTTTCGCCTATACGAATTTCCTTCTGGCGACCGCCTATCACAGCTCTTATGCCGTTGCGCTTTCGGCCATCCTGCCCTGCTTCTGGATCTACATGCATGTCGGCGAAGGCATCAAAGGCAGGCCGGCGATCGAGGGCAATGTCTTCCAGGCCTGGATCAACACCTACGGCGATCCGCAATTCGCCGCCGGCGCCCGCGAGGTGATCGCACTGACCGATATCGCCGCCCGCGCCGCATCCGAGACGGAGCGTGCCGCGATGATGGACGTTTTCGTGCGCGCCTCGCAATATGAATGGATGTTCTGGGATTCGGCTTGGCGGCTGGAGAGCTGGCCGGTCTGACGCACGCCGGGCAGACCCGCAAAATAGCGTAAATTCCCGATTAATTACCGCTTTGCGGCAGGGGGCGGCGCTGCTATATGGCGCGCATGAGCACCAATTCGACCACTCCGCTGTCCCATATCCGCAACTTCTCGATCGTGGCCCATATCGACCACGGCAAATCGACGCTGGCCGACCGCCTGATCCAGACGACGGGCGGACTTGCCGAGCGCGAAATGTCCGAGCAGGTGCTCGACAATATGGAGATCGAGCGCGAGCGCGGCATCACCATCAAGGCTCAGACCGTGCGCCTGCACTATCAGGCAAACAACGGCGAGAAATATATTCTCAACCTGATCGACACACCTGGCCACGTCGACTTTGCCTATGAAGTCTCGCGGTCGCTGTCGGCCTGCGAGGGCTCGCTGCTCGTCGTCGACGCCAGCCAGGGCGTGGAAGCGCAGACGCTCGCCAATGTCTACCAGGCGATCGACAACAACCACGAGCTCGTCACCGTGCTCAACAAGATCGACCTGCCGGCCGCCGAGCCCGACCGCATCAAGGAACAGATCGAGGAAGTGATCGGCATCGACGCTTCCGAGGCCGTGCTGATTTCGGCCAAGACCGGCCTCGGCATTCCCGACGTGCTGGAAGCGATCGTCCATAAGCTGCCGGCGCCGAAGAGCCCGGGCGGCGACAAGGCGCCGCTGAAGGCGCTGCTCGTCGACAGCTGGTACGACACCTATCTCGGCGTCATGGTTCTCGTGCGCGTCATCGACGGCGTGCTAACCAAGGGCCAGACGATCCGCATGATGGGTACCGATGCGAAATACCAAGTCGAACGCGTCGGCGTGCTGACGCCGAAGATGGTCAATGTCGACAGCCTCGGCCCCGGCGAGATCGGCTTTATCACCGCCTCGATCAAGGAAGTGGCCGATACACGCGTCGGCGATACGATTACGGAAGACAAGCGCCCGACCGCCGAAGCCCTGCCGGGCTTCAAGCCGGCGCAGCCGGTGGTGTTCTGCGGTCTCTTCCCGGTCGATGCCGCCGATTTCGAAGATCTGCGCGCCGCCATGGGCAAGCTTCGCCTCAACGACGCCTCCTTCTCCTTCGAGATGGAATCGTCGGCAGCCCTCGGTTTCGGCTTCCGCTGCGGCTTCCTCGGCCTGCTGCATCTCGAAATCATCCAGGAGCGCCTGGAGCGCGAGTTCGACCTCGACCTCATCGCAACAGCGCCTTCCGTCGTCTATCAGCTGACGATGACCGACGGCAGCGAGCGCGAACTGCACAATCCGGCCGACATGCCCGATGTCGTCAAGATTGCCGAAATCCGCGAGCCGTGGATCAAGGCGACAATCATGACGCCGGACGATTATCTCGGCGGCATCCTGAAACTCTGCCAGGACCGTCGCGGAATCCAGACCGAGCTGACCTATGTCGGCACCCGGGCGATGGTGACCTATGAACTGCCGCTGAACGAAGTCGTCTTCGACTTCTACGACCGGCTGAAATCGATCTCCAAGGGCTATGCATCCTTCGATTATCACCTCGAAGGCTACCGTGCAGGCAACCTCGTGAAGATGTCGATCCTCGTCAATGGCGAGCCGGTCGATGCACTCTCGATGCTTGTGCATCGCATGGCAGCTGAAAAGCGCGGCCGCGACATGTGCGAGCGGCTGAAGGAGTTGATTCCGAAGCACATGTTCAAGATCCCGATCCAGGCGGCGATCGGCGGCAACGTGATTGCCCGCGAAACCATCTCGGCGCTGCGCAAGGACGTGACGGCCAAGTGCTATGGCGGCGACGCCACCCGCAAGCGCAAACTTCTGGACAAGCAGAAGGAAGGCAAGAAGCGCATGCGCCAGTTCGGCAAGGTGGAGATCCCGCAGGAAGCCTTCATCGCCGCACTCAAGATGGGCGACGAATAACGCTTCTCAATGACGCTTATGCGCATATGATTTGCGCATAAGACGAGGAGATCGTTATGGGTCATCGGGCGAGAAAAGCAGCGAATCTTTCATTGATGAAAGCCTCGTTTCCCAGGCCCGCGAGCTCAGGATCAACATATCGCGGGCGGCGGAAGAAGGTATCGCGAAAGCGATAAAGGCGGAACGCGAGCGGCTGTGGCGGATCGAGAACGCCGAGGCGATCCGGCTCGAAAACGAGTATGTCGAAAAACGGCCTGCCGCTCGCCAAGTACCGTCAGTTTTAGAGCGGTTCAGTTTTTGATTGAAGCGCAGAACCGCTCTGTCCCGACGTCGGAAATTGGAGAAGCCGTCACAGATCTATCGGGCAAAAGCGATGTCATCATCGGCGCCATGGACTTTCTCTTCCAAGGCTTCTGAGCCTTATCCCCTTCTCATATACTCCTTCACCAACCCCTCATAGGCGTCCATCTCCGGTAGCGCTTCGTAACTATACACCGCGCCTGTCTCGGCAAACGACAGCTTCTCGCTCGTCCATGTCTCGATGAACGGCGTGAACCAGTTCGGGTCGTCGAGCATGGTGACGCGCAGATTGACGAACCAGTCCATGCCTTCCGGCCGGGTGAACATCCAGCTCATGCAGTGCGGGCAGAAATAATGCCTGGTGGCGCCGTGCAGGCCGCCGATAACAGGCTCGCCCTTGCTAACCTCGAAGCCTTCGCTGGGGATGGCGGCACTCAGCGAATAGGCGCTCGCCGTCATCTTCTGGCAGCCTGTGCAATGGCAGGCCATGGCCAGCAGCGGCGGAGCGCTGATCTTCAAGCGCACCCGGCCGCAGCGGCAGCCGCCTTCCATGGGCAAATTCGGTGATGTCATGATATCTCTCCCCTTCCGTCCTCTGATCTAGAGGAGCCGGCGCCATTGTCGAGAGTCCCAGACGCATCTCAAACGCGGTTTATCGGGCGCGCGGGATTGCCGACCACCGTTGCGCCCGCCGGCACATCCTTCGTGACGACGGCGCCCGCACCGACGATCGCGCCATCGCCGATCGTCACGCCGCCGAGGATGATGGCGCCGCCGCCGATCCAGACGTCGCTGCCGATTGCGACCGGCCGGGCGATCTCGATTCCCCTACTGCGAAGCGCCGGATCCTTGTGATGCTGGGCGCAATAGATCTGCACGCCGGGGCCGAACATGGTGCGATCGCCGATCGTCACGCTGCCGGAATCGAGGATGGCGCAGCCGGCATTGACATAGACGCGATCGCCGAGAACGATATTGATGCCGTAGGAACAGTGAAACGGCGCTTCGATAAAGATATCGGAGGCGGCCTGTGCAAAAAGTGCCCGGAGGGCGGGGGCCGCGGCGCCGCGCTCGTCCGGCGGCAGCGTATTGTGGGCGTGGACGGCGAGCCGCGCCTGCCGGCGCAGGTGATCGAGATCGTCGTCAAGGCAGCAATACCACTCACCCGCCGCCATCTTCTCGCGTTCGCTTGCCGTCATCGCATCGCCCTTCAAGCCGGGACCTGCGACAGCATCTCGACCTCCTGCCGTTCGATCTGACCGACCCAGGCGCGGGCGATGGCAAGGCCGGCGGCATCGGCGCCACCAGCATGCCGCGCAGTCAGCTCGGCATAGCTTTGCAGCCAGCCGGGCGCGATTCGTTCGATCGTATCGGGGAATTCCGCCTTCCACTGCTCGACCACCGTTCTATCAGCCTCGAAATGAAACTGCGTGCCGTAGACGGCGCGGCCGATGCGGAAGGCCTGGTTTTCGGCGACAGCGCTGGTCGCGAGACGAACGGCGCCTGCAGGCAGGGAAAAGGTGTCGGCATGCCACTCGAAGGTGGTGAATTCGCCGCCAAGCGTCGAGAGCAGCGGATCGGCCCGGCCTTCATCGGTGACGCCGATGCTGTGCCAGCCGAATTCGCGGGCGGTCCCGAGATGATTGTCGGCGCCATAGGCCCGGGCAAGAATCTGGCTGCCAAGGCAGATGCCGAGCACGGCCTTGCCGGCATCGCCGAAGCGGCGCGCGAGCCTGGCGAGCTCCGGCAGATAGGGATGCGTCTCGTCATCCAGCGCGCTCTGCTCGCCGCCGAGAACGACCAGCGCGTCATGACCGGCTATGTCCGGCGGTAGGATGCCATCCCGCCAGACCCGGAACCACTCGATCACAGCACCCGCCTCGTCGAGCGCCGTGGCAAGCGCGCCGAGGCCGGTGTTGCGCATATTTTCGACGACTGCGACTCGCATAGGTTCTCCCCGGTGGTCGGCAGGAAGAGACCATGCCGAAGAACGGCGCGCAAGATGCTTGCGCATGCGCGATTGCTTCCGCACGCTGCAACGGCTTAAATCACGGCAAATGAAAGGAAAGCGCCATGACCGAAAAAGCCCGCGTCTCGATCCTCTACTGCACCCAGTGCAACTGGCTGCTGCGCGCCGCCTGGATGGCGCAGGAGCTGCTGAGCACCTTTTCCGACAGTCTCGGCGAGGTGGCGCTGATCCCCGGCACCGGCGGCAATTTCGAAATCCGTGTCAATGGAGATCTCATCTGGGAGCGTAAGCGCGACGGCGGCTTTCCCGGGCCGAAGGAGCTGAAGCAACGCGTTCGCGACATCATCGAGCCCGGTCGCGATCTCGGCCATGTCGACCGCGTCTCGCACGAAAGCTGACCAAACCCGCTCAGCGATAGGGCGAGCGGCAGACCCTGTAGACGCCTTCATAGGTAAGGAAGTGATCCGTCCGCGGATTATAGGAGCGGTATTCATTGGTGCACCAGGCGATATGCTTGTTCATATCCCGTGCCGGCTGCACCTGGCGCACCGGCGGCGGGTCATAGGTCAGCTGCGGCCGCCCCGCCGCGCCCGGCAGATAATAGGTCGGCCCCGCGCCGCGCGGACGATAATTCGGCTGGACATAAGCCGGGCGATGCCATTGCTGCGGCCCAAAACCGAAGCAGCCGCGAAAATCGCAGAGCGTCGATCCCGTGTTGACCGGCCCGAGACCCGACTTCGGCGAATCAGCGCCCGCCATGATAGGCGCAAAAACGGCAAAAAGGCCGGCGAGCAGAAGCGTGCGGGCAGCAGGCATGAGGCATTCCTTTCGAGACTCCCTCTATATAGGGCGCCCGGGGCGAAGCGCTATGTCTCCCCTCCAGCCGCTCCCTCGCATGTGATTGGCTGTTTTTTGCAGACTGTCAGGAAAACTTGAAAAACCCAGTTGACAGTCACGAGCCACCCCCTTACATCGCTCTCCGTCGCCCAGATGGCGGAATTGGTAGACGCGCAGGTTTCAGGTACCTGTGCCGCGAGGCGTGGAGGTTCGAGTCCTCTTCTGGGCACCATTTCCTTTTGATCACTGCCAAGATCAAATATTCAAATCATTCCAAAATTACGCACTTGGCTCTGTTGACAGAGGTCATTGACCTGCTTGTCTGGAGACCGGTTCCAAGAGCGATGCAGGTTGAAGGCCTGTTACGCCGCCATATGGGGTGTCGTCTTCCCGCTATCCGATACGACCGACAAAGCCGTAATGCCGGCTTCCCTGGCGGCGCGAAGAAGCTGTTCCCTCAATTCCTCCATCCCGGCCTCTCCCGCGAGGGCATCGTCGCAGGCCTTCACGGCCGCGACATATTCCTCTCCATCGTCGAACGGCCAATCGATGATCAGAACTTCGGCTGCGTCTCGGAGCGTCTTGACGATCCTTCGCCGACCGCCAAGAAAGAGGACAAGAGGTGCAAAATTCGGTGATGCGTTCCATTGCATGACACTTTCTCCCCAAAGGTTAGAATATTACTAATGGTGCAAGAAGCATGCCGGGGAGCGGAAGGCGCGTTCGTTGCCCGATAGAGCAGCGTTTCATGAATGATTTCGGCAAGAGATGAAATGAGCGGTGCGGACGCGGTTCCATGTTCAGGGCATGGCCGCCTGCGGAAAACTCAGCCGCGTCTTCCGGCGTCCCGCAAGCCCTCCGGCGGCCACGCCTGCATCATCGCACCGCCGCTTGGGACGATTCTTACTGCACCGGCTGATAGTGGCCGCGGAGCGGAACCTTTTCGCCCATGGTGACGAAGCCATCGCGGTCGCAGACATACATCAGAGTCGGCATGCCGCCGGAGCGGAAGATGTCGTCATAGCGGCGGCGGATCTGAACGGTCTCGGTGCGGCAATTATAGGATTCCTCTTCCTTCTTGTCCGGCTGCGCCTTGACGCCGGGAAGGCCCTTGTAGGGATAGAGGGGTTGAACGGTCGAATCCACGGATTTCGTCCAGTCGACAGCGAAGGCTGACGCCGGGGCGAGGCTGGACAGGACGCCGATAGATATCAGAAGCAACAGCCGCATGGGAACTCTCCTGCCGGCGACAAACCGCTTCTTCTGCATGTAGGAAAACCGACGGCCCGCATCAAGCCGCCGCGGCGGGCGATTTCCTGAAATAGCCTCCGATGACGGGGTGGCCGAAGAGACCGACGAGGATGGCAATGGCGGCACCCAGGAAGAACCCGGCGAGGAAGCCGCCGATGATACCGGCGACCATCAGGATCTTCTTCCCCGGACCGTCGGCCTTGACCGGCGGTTCGGCCGGAGAGATGACGCGGATGTTGCTCTGGCTGAGGTTCTGTTCCTCGCTCGTCTGGCTCGAGCGCTTGAGCACCGTTTCGTAGATATCGCGCGCCGCCGTCGCCTTGCGCTGCAATTCGTTCAGTTCCACCTGCTTGTCGGAGACGGTTGCCTGCAGCGCCTTCTGAACGGCAAGCTCCTTGGCAATGCTGTCTTCAGCGGCCTTGGCCTGCTCGTATTCGCCCTTTGCCGAAGTGGCGAGGCGCTGCAATTCGCCCCTGATTTCGCCTGCTATGCTCTGCAGCGAGGAGCGCGCCGCCTGCAGGCGCGGATGACGCGTTCCCATCTGGCTTTCGAGGCTGCCGACGGCGGCGGCCTGGGCGGCATATTGCTGACGCAGGCTGACGAGCGGCGAGGTGACGCCGCCCTCCGCCTGGTTGCCGGCGACGATGTCTTCGACGCGCAGATTGGCGACGGCATCGGCGCGGGCCTTCGCCTGGATGGTCTTTTCCTGCGCCGTCACCAACAGCGTGTTCAGCGAGACGAGGCGCTGGTCGGAGATCAGGTTGCCTTCGGTCGCGGCCATGTCGTTGTCGGCCCGGAAGGTTTCGACCGCCTGCTCGGCCTCCAGCACCTTCTGACGCAGGTCGGCAAGGCGTCCGTCCAGCGTCGAGGAGGTGTTTTCGTAGAGGCCGTTCGAGGCGCTGTTTTCTTCCTCGGTAAAGGAGGCGACCACCTGGTTGGCAAGCCGTGCGGATTTCTCGGGGTCGTTGGTCGTCGCGGCGAGCGAAACAACATAGGTGCCGGTCTGACGGGTGATGACAAGCGCCTTCTGCAGGGCGCCGATGACGGCCGCGCCATCCGTCCTGCCGCCGTTAAATTCCGGATCCTGGTCGAGCTTCATCGCCCCGACGACGCGGCGCAGCACATTGCCCGAAGTCAGAATCTGCACCTGGCTGTCGATCAGCGCCGAGATCATCTCCGGCGACGGGCCTGAAGATTGCGCGCCGGCCTCGGCAAGGCCGATCTGACGCGGATCGAAATAGAGGCTGCTGACGGCAGTGAATTTCTGGCCGATCAGCGGCGCCACCACGCCGCCCCCGACGGCTCCGACAAGGGCCAGCACAAACACCACCAGCCGGCGGCTCCAGATCGCCGCGATGCTGGAGCGGAGGTCGAGGAGCGGGGCGGCGGGCGCGGCTGTGCTCTGTTGCGGCACATCGGCCGCATGCGGTTCTGGGGCCGCAGACGGTTCGACGGCAGCGGCAGGCGGCGGCTCGGATCGACGGGTGTCTGAAACCCGTGCCGACGGCGGCACGAAAGGCGGTGGGGCTGGCTCGGGTTCGGGACGGGCGAAATCATCCGGACGAATAACGGGACTGCGCGGGCGCACGCCTTCCGACGCAGTCGGAGACGGCTCGTAACTACGCCAGCCGGGCAGCCGGCTTACCCTGTTCCTGTCATACTGACTCATACGCGCACTCGTATCCCGCCCAGCGTGAAAGACTGAAGCCAAGGTGCCGAGACTTTAGAAATTCTTAGCTAACGGACCGTTAAGATAGGCGCAGCGACGTCGATGTTGCGATTTTGCCGTGATTGCGAGGATAGCCATGAGGACGACACGACATCTGGTGGCGCTGCTGCTTGCGGCCGCCCTCATGCCGTCGCCGGTCTTTGCGGCCGGCGCGCCGTGTTATCGCGGCGTCAATCTTTCCGGCGGCGAATATAGCGAGCGCGGCGCCGTCTACGGCACGAACTACATCTATCCGAGCGAGCAGACGATCCGCTATTTCGCCGAAAAGGGCATGACGATCATCCGGCTGCCGTTCCGCTGGGAGCGGCTGCAGCCGGCGCTCGGCGGGCGGCTGGACGAAGACGAACTCAAGCGGATCAAGGATACGGTCGGCCTGATCCGAAAGCAGGGCATGGCCGTTCTGCTCGACCCGCATAATTTCGGCTATTACGACAAGGCGCAGATCGGCACCGCGCCGGCGACGGACGCCGCGTTCGCCGACTTCTGGGCAAGGCTCGCGGTCGAATTCGCCAATCAGGACGGCGTTCTCTTCGGCCTGATGAACGAACCGCACGACATCAAGGCGACGGACTGGCTCGATGCCGCCAACGCAGCGATCCGCGCCATCCGCGCCGTCGGCGCTCGCAATCTTATCCTCGTACCGGGGACCGCCTGGAGCGGCGCTCACAGCTGGGAGGAGGATGTGATCGGCGGTGCCAACGGCACTGTCATGCTCGGCGTGCGCGATCCGCTCGATTTCTACGCTTACGAGGTCCACCAATATCTCGACGTGGATTCGTCGGGAACTCATGCCACCTGCGAAGGCGCCGCCGCCGCGGTCGAGGCCATCGCCGGCGTCACCGCCTGGCTGAAGCGGAACCATAAACGCGGTTTTCTTGGCGAATTCGGCGGATCCGCCGATAAGGACTGCATGAGTGGCCTGACCAAGATCTACGCCACCATGTCCGGGAATAGCGATGTCTGGCTCGGCTGGTCCTATTGGGCCGCAGGCGAATGGTGGCCGGCGGACGAAGCTTTCAACGTTCAGCCGGGCAAGGGAACCGAGCGACCGCAGATGCGGCTTCTCGCCGCTTCGGTGAGGGCCGATGCCGGCGCCTGCACCGCCGTCAAGCCTGCGGGGAACTGACCGTGGCAGCCGTCGATCAGAAAGCAACGACTTTCACCGCGGCGGGCAACCGCCTCGATGCGGCCGGCGGGGCGTCGCGTATCGACCATCCGGTGCTCTGGCTCGGCCTGCTTTCGATGCTTTATAACGGCATTCTCGCCTTCATCAACCACAACATCATGCCGCTGTCGATGACGCATGTCGCCGCCAGCGAAGGCCTGATTCTGGCAAGCGCCATCATCTACATCCTCCACAAGGGGATCTACGAGACGGATCTGCCGGCCTTCCTGTTTCTGTTGTTCACGCTTGTCGTGACCGTCTATGTCAGCGTGCTCAACCGCATGCCGTTCGTCGATCATTTCCGCAACGTGCTGATCATCTTCTGCTTTACCGGCCTCGGCGGCTGGAGCAACGAAAGAACGATGAAGCTGACCTTCCGCTGGGCAAGCCTGACAGTGCTGATCTTCCTGATCTTCGAGATTATCAGCGTGCCTTTTTATGTCAGCATCGTGCATCCGTCCGATTATTTTGCCAATACGCGCGGGCTGCTGCCGCTGAGCTACAACACGACAGGCCTGTTCCAGAACGCGCTCGGTTTTCCCGAGCGCTTTTCCTTCGGCATCATCGACCATCGCTCGTCGTCGATCTTCCTCGAACAGGTGTCGCTTGCCAATTTCTGCGGCGTGATCGCGATCTACCTGATCTCGATGTGGGAAAGACTGGGCCGCTGGGACCGGCTGCTCTTCATCAGCACGGCGGTGCTGATCCTGGTGACGAACGATACGCGCACGATGCTGATCTTCTGTTTTGCTTGCATCGTCGGCTATTTCGTCTTTCCGAAGATCCCGCGGAATTTCAATCTGGCGCTGATGCCGTTGATCGTGGTCGCAGGTTTTGTCGTCTATACCCTCAAACCCAATGCCACGGGCGACAATTTCACCGGCCGCATCAACCTGACGATGAAGAAGATCATGGAGCTCGATCCTCTCGCCGTTCTCGGGCTTTCGGTCGACAGGGTCGCCGAGTTCGCCGACAGCGGTTATGTCTATCTGATCTACGCGGCGACGATCTTCGGCGTCGTCGCGCTCTGGCTGTTCGTCTGCCTCTTCCCCGCCGGTCGTACGGCGGCGCAGCGGCGATGCGCCCATTCACTTTCTCTTTTCATTTTTCTGAATATGATGATCGGGGGGACCGCTGTTTTCTCGATGAAGATTGCCGGCCTCTTATGGTTCGTCGTCGGATATATGCGGTTCCACGACAGCCCGCGCATCCGGCAGGGTCGTGCGGCAGATGTACTGAGTTGACCGCAGCGGCACGGTGGAAACCGGCGTCCGCGAGCCCGAGGAGCAAGACATCACATGCTTGTCCAGCTTCAATATCTGCGCGCGGTTGCGGCGCTGATGGTTGTTTATTTCCATGCGATATTGCAGCTTGCCAAGGTCAACCCCGCCGCCGACGCCACGGCTTTTCTTTATGGCGAAACCGGCGTCGACATCTTCTTCGTGCTCAGCGGTTTCGTGATGTGGCTGACGACGAGCGGGCGCGCAATCAGCCCCATCGATTTCGCGCGCCGCCGCATCAGGAGGATCGTGCCGCTCTATTCGCTGGCAACCTTGTTTTCGGCTATCGTGGCGCTGGCTGCCCCGTCATTGCTGAAATCGACGGTGTTCGACCTTCCGCATCTCATCGCCTCGCTGCTCTTTCTGCCATGGGCCAATGCCGCCGATCCAAGCACGATCACCCCCGTCGTCGTGCCGGGCTGGACCCTGAATTACGAAATGTTCTTCTATTTCGTGTTTGCGCTGCTGCTGCCGCTCTCGGAAATCCGCCGGATCCCGGTAATGTTTGCCTTCTTTGCCGTGATCCTGATTGCCTGCCGGCTGCTGCCGGAAACGACGGCCACCCGGTTCTACGGCGAACCGATCATGCTGGAGTTCCTCGCCGGCGTCGTGCTCGGCTGGCTTTACGGCCAGAAGGTGCTTCTTCCGAACCGCTGGGCATGGGCAGCACTGGCCACCGGCTTTGTGTTCCTCTTCGTCAATGAAGCACTGATGCCGCCGGAGAGCCGGTTCTACGCCTGGGGAATTCCGGCGATCTTCATCATTTACGGGGCAGTTTCCATCGACTTTTCCCGGCTGCCGGTTCTGGGGTGGCTGAACTATCTCGGCGACTGCTCCTACAGCATCTATATCACCCACGCTTTCACGCTCGCTTTCCTGAGGGTGGCTTCGGACCGCCTGCCGCTCGGCATCTTGCAGCAGCCGGTGCTCTTCGTGATCCTCTCGCTGGTGCTGTCGTCAATCGGCGGCGCAATCATTCATGAAATCACAACGCCGCGCCGGAAGGTCGCCGTGGCAAGCGGTCCGCCGGCCTAATCCTTCGGATCCACTTCCGTTCTTCACATGCTTGGTTTTCCCGCCTCTCGATGTCGCAAATTGCTCATCAGCTTTCAGCGACATGCTTTAATTTCATTCACTGAAGGCGAGAATACACATCCGTGCGGCGCTGGCGGCACAGCGTTTTGGGCAACTTCTCCTAAGCTGATCCGGCGATGAGAGAACTTGCAGGAACGTGATGGTTTATCTTGCAATTTGTCGCATAAATGAAAGTGCGCCGGCCTATTCGCGGCACGGGCTTTGATCTAAGCACGGGCTGCGGCCTCCAAGAGGGAAGAGGGAGAGACATGAGAAGCTATGTATTGACGGTATCCTGCAAATCGACGCGCGGCATCGTGGCGGCGATTTCGAGCTATCTGGCCGACAAGGGCTGCAACATCATCGACTCCAGCCAGTTCGACGACCTGGATACCGGCAGGTTCTTCATGCGCGTCAGCTTCATTTCGGAAGAAGGCCTGTCGGGCTCCGCAATCAGCGCCGATTTTGCCGCAGTCGCCGCGCCCTTTCAGATGGAGTACGAATTCCACGACAGCGAGAGCCGCATGAAGGTGCTCTTGATGGTGTCGCGCTTCGGCCATTGTCTCAACGACCTGCTCTACCGCTGGAAGATCGGCGCCCTGCCGATCGATATCGTCGGCGTCGTCTCCAACCATTTCGACTACCAGAAGGTCGTGGTCAATCACGACATCCCCTTCCACCACATCAAGGTGACGAAGGAGAACAAGCCGCAGGCCGAAGCC